>NZ_JAMPOT010000010.1:0-164905 GCF_028480685.1 Providencia sp. PROV174 | reverse complement strand
ACAATGAAAGCACTGCATTCCTTCGCTGTACTTTATTTATTTTATTTCACCGGTTTCTGGGAGTAAGGCGTTATCTTGCAAAATACCAATGAGCAGTTCTTGCATTTTCTCAGCCATAATCTGCATATTATTGCGGCCTTGAAGGCTCGCGAGCTCGGTAGTTACTTCACTAAAGCAACGCATTAAGCACTGAAGAGACAATGCTGAGCTCTGTGCAGTCCCACAATTAAAGATAACTTCTAGCGCTTCAATATAGGGTTTAGGCATCCACTCATGATAATTACGTCCTTTATACCAAACATCGCACATTGGAGCATTTTTGATAAAAACTAATTGTTCTAATAATTGTAGGAAATACTGCTTCATATCCGTACTTCTTGACCAGGCGACCCACAATTCATCACGAGTTAAAGCTATGGTAACTTGATGTGCTTCATGCCAAAAATCAGAGACCACCTCAGTGAATTGCTCCACAGTTAATTGAGGTGGAGCAAATACTTGTTGGTTAGCACTTTCAGGTAAGCCTTCAGTGATCCCTGTTTTATCGAGTAATACAGTAAAACCACGGGAAAATGTCGCGTCTAAACCTTGCTGCTTCATCTTAGATAATCGCTCAGGCTCAGCAAAAGTGAAATCCACTTTGCGGCCTTCTTCAAAGATCACCAAGCAAGTTGGCCAATCAGGGGCATCCTCTTCAAGATTTAGCAAATGAAGTGCAACCAAAGGTTCACCAAACTGATTTATCCAAGACTTCTGATTGAATATTTCAGATGTACCGTGGCCGATCAGCTCGATATCAATATCGGAATAACTATCAACATGTTGATCTCGCCCTCGAGAGCCGGTTAATACCACAGCTTCAATTCTTGGATCGAGCAATGAAACTGAAATAATTTTATTGATTAATAATGCAGGTGATTCCATAACTGACCTAATGAATTAAGTAAGGATGGCTAAGATACCGATAAAGAGGCAGAAAAGCGAAGCCTCAAACGTAAAAAACATGAAAAGAGTACTTAAATGACCAAGTTTTTTCCGAAGTGAAGGAAAATTGTTAGCGTTTATAGGTGATGTGACAGAAATTAAACTATGTTAGTACCAAAATTGCCTTAATCGCGAAAAGTACATTAGGTTAAACATGGGGATGGAAAAAGTACCGTGGTGATATCGCTAATGTAAACTTAATGTAATTTTTACTTTTTTTGAAAGCCCCCTGAATTTACGCTGTTTTTTATTATCTGTAGCTATATTTATAAACTATTGTTTCCATATATTATATATTAAAATAAAATTTGTATTTTATTTCTTATCAAATTATTATTTGTTTTTTTAAAGGGAATTAAAATGAAAATAAGTGTATCAAAACGAGATAAATATTTTTTGGAATTAAAAGATTATCATGAATCCATAAATGGAAATATAAAAGAACTTCATGTAGAACTAGATACATTAACTGAACAAATTTTAAAAATAGAAACTGAACACGAGAGTATATTCCTTGCCGAAAATTATAATTTGGAAAGCAAACTAACATATGTTGAATATATTCAATCTAAAATATATATTGATAGAGTTAAAGTTTATATTCATACCGTTAAGGATGCTCTAGGTAAATATCAAAAACTGCAAGATGAATTGAACTTTTATATTAAAAACCCAGAAGAGATAAAAAATATTACACCAAATATCGCTGAGTGCTATGGCAATGTGACAGAAAGTATTCGTAATTATCCATACATTAGCTCTAGATTACACCAGTTATTATCCACATTTGACTCCAAGGTTAGCCAGTTGATCACTGATGCTAAAGAATATACTTTAACTTTTCACTCTTCCTTGGCGGATATAAGATACAGTGCAAATGATATATCTTATTCGATAGGGAGTTTACAGCAATATAAACAATCGGATGAGGAATTAGAGATTAATAATGCTGAGAATGATGAGATTGAAATTGTCACTGAGTATAGACAAGAAATGGATATGTCGAGTGATAAACTAATACAAGATAGTACTAAAGAGGGAGGAGCTATCAGTTACGAAAATAAAATAAAATCTGAATTACATATTGAGAGTGGAAATTTAACCGAGAATATTGCAGGGTTTTATAGCAGAGAGCAAATTCTATCTAATATAGTAAGTCAGAATAATATTATAGAATCCATTCTTCTACCTATACCAATATATTAGTTGCATATCTTCCTTTGATTTATCATACCTGCCTACAGTACAAGTCGGCAGGTTGTAACTTTTTTATTTCATGACATTTATACCCGTAACCATTCAAGTTGCAGGGTATTTCGTTGAGGTATAAGTGACTACGCTCGCCAAGCCACAGAATTTACCTATGCACCTCGCCTATTTTCCTTGTCGCCTGCCCGCAACTCGAATTATTGGAGGATATAAAATTAACGTGTACGATCCCTATTACATATACAAGTTAACCTCTTAATTAAACACCATCTATTGATAAATCAAAGAGCAATCAACTTTTGCTTTCATGCAGGGTATATCCTTTGAGGTGAATCGCTAAAGGGGAGGAAGTGATGCTAGATAAGTAAAAATAGTGAAGACTTATTGAGCAAACTAGCGTATCGTGTTTAGTATATAAAACAAATTTTGTAAATTTAGGCGGTTTTTAGCTTTATTTAACTATTAAAATCGCTTTATGCTAAACAGAGGCAAGAAATGAGCGTGTTTATCGATTTTGAGCAGTCAGTTTACCCATTCCCAGCAAAACCTGCACGACTAAGCTCGGATGAAAAAACTTTTTATCGTGAGCGGATAAAATCGCTATTAGTGGAAAAAAACGCAGTTATCGTCGCACATTACTATACCGACCCTGAGATTCAAGCTCTTGCAGAAGAAACTGGGGGCTGTGTTGCAGATTCACTCGAAATGGCGCGTTTTGGTGCAAAGCATTCCGCTTCAACATTGGTTGTCGCTGGGGTCAAGTTTATGGGGGAAACGGCAAAAATACTGAGTCCTGAAAAAAATGTATTAATGCCAACGTTAGATGCACAATGTTCTTTAGATATCGGCTGCCCAGAAGAAGAATTCATCCGTTTTTGTGATCAACACCCAGATAGGACGGTTGTCGTTTATGCAAATACTTCAGCGGCGGTTAAAGCAAGGGCTGATTGGGTTGTTACCTCAAGTATTGCTGTGGAATTGATTGAACACTTAGACAGCTTAGGTGAAAAAATTATTTGGGCTCCTGACCGCCACTTAGGTCGTTATGTACAGCAGCAAACTGGTGCTGATATTTTGTGTTGGCAAGGTGCGTGCATTGTTCATGATGAATTCAAAACACAGTCATTAGAAAAAATGAAAGCACTGTATCCCGAAGCCGCGGTATTGGTACACCCTGAATCACCACAAGCGATTGTCGACCTAGCGGATGCGGTTGGTTCAACTAGTCAACTAATTAAAGCAGCACAAAATTTACCTAACCCATCGATGATAGTGGCGACGGATAAAGGTATTTTTTACAAAATGCAGCAAGCTTGCCCCGAGAAGACGCTTTACATCGCTCCAACAGCGGGTGAGGGCGCCACATGCCGTACTTGTGCACATTGCCCTTGGATGGCAATGAATGGCTTAAAAGCGATTACTGACGCCTTAGAAGGGAATACGCAAGATCATCAAATTCATGTCAGTGAGATATTACGAGAAAAAGCATTACGACCATTAAATAAGATGCTAGATTTCGCAGAGAGTCTAAAATAATAAATACAATTTTAATGAAGTACTGGGCAATACAACATTAACGATCACTTATAAAGGATTTTGGGATGGATTTCTTTAGTACAGCCAATACGTTAGTGCAGATCCCGCTATGGGGTTCAGTTTATGATTTATCTTACATTGAAGCGGTGGGGACTATTGCCGGCTTACTTTGTATCTTACTTGCCAGCCTAGAAAAAACGATTAATTATCTGTTTGGGTTAATTAACGTTTCTCTATTTGCAGTTATTTTCTTTCAAATTCAATTATATGCAAACCTGTTGCTACAGATATTTTTCTTTGTCGCCAATATCTACGGTTGGTATGCATGGAGTCGGGTCACCAGTTCACAGCAAGCAGAGCTAAAAATTCGTTGGTTGAGCTTACCAAAAGCGGCTATAACACTGGTTATTTCAGTCGTTGCTATTATTTATCTCACATTTAATATTGATGCAGTATTTGGTGTACTTGCAAGATGGGCAGTCGAATTATTAAATCTGTTTGGTGCCAACCTTGCGATGCCTACGATAGAACCAGATGCATTCCCATTCTGGGATTCTGCAATGACTATTCTTTCCGTTGTCGCAATGATTTTAATGACACGTAAATATGTTGAAAACTGGTTATTGTGGGTCATTATTAACGTAATTAGTATTGTTATTTTCTTTATTCAAGGTGTTTATGCGATGTCTTTAGAATACTTAATTTTGTTAGGTATCGCAGTCAATGGCTCCAGACTTTGGATAAAATCAGCTAAAGAGAATGGCTCCTCACCAATTTCGCGTGTTTAGCCAGAAAAAATCCGATAAAACGGCTAAAGTGACATCATCGTTGTTTAGCCGTTTTAGTTATTCTTTGCTCTGCCAAATGGGTTTTTAGCCTGTTTATTGTGCTAAATATCAGCCTTTCACCTCATTTTATAATTAACGATTAATAAAACCATGGTTTTATCGTGCGTTTGCCTGTTTACAGACTTCGGTTGAACAGTTAGATTAAAAATTCGATGCTAATTATCTTGTAAGTTTTTTTAAGCCCAGTGAAGTCATTCACCGCTCCGCTCAACGCTTTACTCAAGCGCAGTAACTTGGGAGAAACCTAGCATGCAAATCAACTACAGTAAAAAATAATAAACATTGGATATACGGGTATGAATTATCAGAACGATGACGTCAGAATAAAACAAATAAAAGAACTATTACCACCTATTGCTCTGCTTGAAAAATTTCCAGCAACCGATAAAGCTGCGTTTACCGTTCATGAAGCCCGCCTCGCTATCCACAACATTTTAGCAGGCAAGGACGACCGCTTGGTTGTCGTCATCGGGCCTTGCTCAATCCATGATACTAAAGCCGCTTTGGAATACGCTGAACGTTTAGGTAAATTGCGTGAAGAACTTAAAGGTTCTTTGGAAATTGTCATGCGTGTGTATTTTGAAAAGCCGCGCACCACAGTGGGTTGGAAAGGGCTAATCAACGACCCTAAAATGGATTGTAGCTTCGATATTAATGAAGGTTTACGTATTGCTCGTGAATTGTTGCTGACTATCAATAACCAAGGCTTACCAACAGCGGGTGAGTTTTTAGATGTTATCAGCCCGCAATACGTAGCAGATTTAATGAGTTGGGGGGCCATTGGTGCTCGTACCACGGAATCACAAATTCACCGTGAGCTAGCGTCTGGTTTATCTTGCCCTGTTGGCTTTAAAAACGGTACAGATGGTACGATTAAAGTAGCAATTGATGCCATTAACTCTGCGCGTTCTGCCCACTGTTTCTTATCAGTGACCAAGTGGGGCCACTCTGCGATAGTAAATACGAGCGGTAACCCTGACTGCCATATTATTTTGCGTGGTGGTAAAGAGCCGAATTACAGTGCTAAACATGTACAAGAAGTACGTGAAGGGCTGGAAAAAGCAGGGCTTGTACCGAGTATCATGATTGACTTTAGTCATGCAAATAGCTCTAAGAAATTCGAAAAACAAATGGAAGTCGCAACGGATGTTTGCAAGCAAGTCAGCCAAGGTGACCGTTCAATTACAGGGATTATGATTGAAAGTAACCTTGTTGAAGGTAACCAAAACTTAGAATCGGGCGAGCCATTAGTTTATGGTAAAAGTGTCACTGATGCATGTATTGGTTGGGATGATACTGAAAAAGTATTACGTCAATTATCTGATGCGGTGATTGCCCGTCGTAATCGATAAGATTTAGTCATAATAAAGCCAGTTATCGCGATGAAAGAATCTCGTTAAACTGGCTTTATCATTTTATTTATTTTTGAATTCTATTTAATAACTCTTCTAGTTTAGCTTGCTCTTCAGGTGTTGCATTCGCTGGCGTTGCCGTTAATTGCAATACTTCATTGTCGGTCTGAACATCGAAATGCACTTTTCCTTTTTCACCTTTCACGTAAGTGACATCTTTTAATGGTATACGGTAACAATGTGCAAAAATATTTGGGCGAATATAAAAATATGAGTCTTTAACCGCTAAATAGATATTGTCACTAGCCTTTCTACCAAAGTAACCAAGAAAAATGGTAAAAACAAACAAGAACATCCCTAAGCTTTGGCTCAATATAATAAAAGTGATACTGATTAAACCAAGTGCACCGACTAAAATACGGTTATTACGTTTGTTGAACTCAACACGTTGGTCAAATTGAACATTTAAAGAGGTATCAAATTGGTTTAGTTGATGATAGCGCCAGCGGATCGCAGAGAAAATCATTCCCATGGTAAATACAATGGTGATTGGCATTAATGCTAGGCTACTTAATACCGCAAGGACAATGGATAACCGAGGTTTATAAGTCATCATCATCATACTAATAATTTGTACGGGAAAGCTGACACAAGCAATGATCATCAAGGTTTTCATCAGCTCAGCATTCGCTGCACCGTTTGAACCATCAACGACTAATTCGCCACCTTGGATCATATACAGCAGAGAACCCAAAATACTGGCGCTGAATACAAGACCAACCCAAACATACATATTAAATTTGTTCATTATTTATTCTATAAACTGAGTGGACAATACCCCATATGATAATCGGTTATTTATATTTTCAACATAGCTGACACTATAATTTTGGTAATTTCGTGTAAATACATCAAATAAAATGAATTTACAGCGGTTTCTTGGGAGCTTTATAGGTTAAGGTGTAGGTTTCTGGTTTAGACCAAGAGGCAAATAGAAAAATATCAAATGAAGGAATTATGCAAATAGATAAAAAACCGTTATCTAGCCATCTAATATTATGGTTAAAATATTCTTTTGATTCATAAATGTTATCATCGGGCATGACGCATGAAAAATGCCAATAGTCTGATGCGCCTTCACCAATTGTTTTAGAAACAGAATACTCAAAATCGATTAAGGTAGAACTTTGAAATACAGAGAGTGATCCAATCAAAACATCGGTTCTTTGGCAACCGGAGGCTTTATGACGAATAACAATATTTCTTATATTAAATGTACACATATTAGTAATTGACAGTTGTCCTTTACGAATAGTCGTAGTTCTTGAATTAATATTATTATGTTCTGAAATTATTTTTCTTGATAAAGGCATGAATTTATTTTTCCTAATAAATAATTATAACATTTAGTTGTTTATATTTTTAGTACTAGCTTAATTTATTAAAGATTCATAACAACCTAAACTATTTGAAAAAAACACCCTTGCATAATTATCTTCATTAATAGTACCAAGCTCAGTTGGGTCTAAGTGTAATGAAATTAAAACTAAACCATTGTCATTAGGGGATATATTACAATAAAAATTATTTTTTCCCTTTGAAGTAATAATGACATCACTGTTAGACCATGTCCATTCAACACTAATTTGCCAATAATCAAAACTAATGTGACTATCTGTATATGTAAATTTGGTATGTCCTACTACTTTTAAAGGTTCAGGATTATCGACGATTAAAGTTTTACCTACCATTCGGTCATTATAATATTCTATCTTTACTCTTTTTATTTTTTTTCTATCTCCTGTCATGTTTATAATGGCCATAGTGCCAGGAAGATATATTCTATTATCTGCATAGAGATTCATTTTTTTCCTAAAATTAATAACGTATTGTTGATGTTACACCCGCAATTTGATCATCTACACAGCGAGTAATCGTAATTGCATTTTCTTTGGTATAAGATGAAAGCAATAAATCAAACATTGCTTTTCCATTTTCATCATTAATTTTTCGATAAACAGAAATTGGAGTTGTGTCAGTACTATTAATTTTTAATGTAATAGAGACATTAGCATCTTCCCCATTATCAACACCAACAGAAATCGATTTTATATACCCCGATTTATCTTTAGATGAGGAGCAGTTTTTATATAATGCAGCATGCGATTTAATTGATACTGTCGATAGCACAATCGCGGTTATTAACATAGATCTTTTCATGATATCCTCTCTTCAGTAATTAGTTTTTAATAACACCGATTGAACATCTTATATTCTTTTCTGATTCATATATTTCGTACGACTTTTCCATCGATAATATTGCCAAGTTAATAAATGATAATACTCGACTACTAACAGCGCCATCTATATCTTCACAGTAAAATTCTTCACCAGTATTTGTTTTAATTGATATCTGTGTCTGGCTATCATGCTGCCCCATATTGACTTGTAAATACTGAACGAATCCTTTTTTCTCAATATTTTTTATCTCACGGGCATGTATTGAAGTATTGAATAATATTAAAAAGGCGAGTGCGACTACTTGTATTGTTTTCATATGTCTCCAGAATTATTTGTAAGTTAACACTAATGTTAAAATAGCTATTTAACATTATATTCAACCAATTATTTGGTGATATCAACTTCAATTTTTGTTTTTAGATAATAAATTTTGATGCTAAATGTTTTGGTGGGATATATAAGTATTATAGTGAATTTACATTCTCATTAAATACACTTATGAAAAAAAACAAGTTAAATATTAAGGTGGTTAAATGAAATTTAATTATTTCTCGTTGATAGTTGTATTGTTTTTTTCTTTCTTTTTAACAGGGTGTGTTAGTCAGTTTAATAAAGTAAAGCCAAATAACTCTAATCAAAGAGCTTACAATACAAATTACCAAATTACAGTCTATAATAACAGTGGGAGTAATATTAATGTGATAGATAAGAAAATTATAATTGGAGGATGGCATAAAGAACCCGCTCCAGAAATAAAAATTAATGGAAGTGATTTGTTTATGCCTATTTGGTTTGCAAATGCAGGTGCTGAAGGTTATGTTGAATATTCAATTTATAAAGGTTCATTCAAAATTCATTGGAAGTATACGAAGTCAGGAAATCGACATAATTGGGTAGAGGTAAATGATCCACATGGATTATATAATATATCATGCCATAATTGTAATAGAAGTAATCTATTTAGCGTATATGTTACTCAAGTTAAAGAAATTGAAAGTTATAATATATTGATTATGTCAGACCCTCAAGCTTGGCGATTAGAAAATGGCATAGACCCGAATAAAGATCGAAAAGAGTGGGAAGAAGTGAACCAAAAGGTATCGGACAGTATTAATATATTAAATGATCATCATAAGATAAAGTTTGGGATTGTGAACGGGGATATCACTGAATTTGGTAGACAAAAAACGTGGGCAAGCTTTGATGAAATTTATACGAATAACATTAATTTTCCATTATACATAGGATTAGGTAATCACGACTATGCAAATAATTTTAATGATTGTTGGGGAAATAATTGTGCTAGAAATTCTTTTTTAGAATTAATAAGACGAATAAATGTTAATTATAAATATACATTAGAAAATTTTAATTTTGACTATGATGAGAAAAAAAGGATAGGGAGTGGCGCTTATTCATGGGATATGGGAGATATTCATTATGTCCAACTGAATAATTACCCCACTTACTTTGAAAATTCGGGAAGTGTAAAGGTGACAAAATCAACGGAGTGGTTAGATAAAGATTTATCTGAAGCATATCGTAGAGGGAAGGTGACTATTTTAAATTTTCATGATTCCTATGCTCACATTGCAGAAAAAAAATATACATCAGATAAAGAGAAAGAAAAATTAGAAAAAATGATTAAAGATTATAATGTGATAGCTATTTTTTCAGGACATTCTCATCTTTCAGGTTTTACAGTAGGTTATCTTCGAGGAGTAATAAATTACGACAGTGGAGCCTTGTTTAAAGGGGATTATTTATTGGTTTCTGTCACCGACAAGTGCATTGAGGTTGAGGTATACAACGGCTTTAGTGGCCAACCTGAGAGAGTCAAGTACTTAGGAAAGGAGTGTAGAAACTAGATTTTGACTTAAATTCGAAACTTTTTAGTTGTCACTCTAGTTTTTTACAGTGTAAAAAAGGTTGAGCTTATGCCCAACCTTTTATTAAAAATAAAGTCAGTAATTACTTCGCTTTACCTTGGTTTGCAACTGCAGCTTGTTTAGCAGCGATTTCATCTTGGTTACCTAAGTAGTAACGTTTGATTGGTTTCATGTTTTCATCGAATTCATAAACCATTGGAACCGCAGTTGGGATATTCAGGTTCAGAATTTCATCTTCACCCATGTTATCCAAGTATTTGACTAAGGCACGTAGTGAATTACCATGGGCCGCAATGATGACTTTTTCACCGCTAGCAACGCGAGGCTTAATTACTTCTTCCCAGTAAGGGACAACGCGCTCGATAGTGGTTGCTAAGCTTTCAGTGACAGGTAATTCTTTGTCTGACAATTTTGCATAACGTGGATCATGGCCAGGGTAACGTTCATCATCTTTAGTCAGATCTGGTGGTGTGATCGCAAAACCACGACGCCATAATTTAACTTGTTCATCACCATATTTTGCCGCAGTTTCTGATTTATCTAACCCTTGCAGTGCACCGTAATGGCGTTCGTTCAGTTTCCAGCTTTTTTCAACGGGTAACCATTGCTGTTCAACTTGATCAAGGATGTTCCATAAAGTATGGATAGCACGCTTCAGAACAGAAGTATAAGCAAAATCAAAAACAAAACCTTCGTCTTTTAGCAGTTGGCCTGCAATTTTTGCTTCTTCGCGGCCTTTATCAGACAGTTCTACGTCAGTCCAACCTGTGAAGCGGTTCTCTTTGTTCCACTCACTTTCACCGTGTCTTACTAAAACCAGTTTAGTTACAGCCATAGCTAAAACTCCTATCAGTACATTCTAATTAGAAATGAATTGTTGCTGACCTACATTATAGGGATAGTCAACTTGAACGCCAGTAGCAACTTGCGTTTTCTCCCTATCTATGTGAAAAACAAATTTTACATGAGGGTAATGACTTGTTTTCTAGCTTCGTAGATTCTGCGAATACTCTAAATTTAACTCGAATTGAATCGATACAGCAAGCGATAAAATGACGGTTCGTACATTCTTATGATGGATATCAAGCAAAGTGCCTAATAATTTTAAGGCAAAGAACCGGCGGTTGATTGTTTTTTACAAATTGCTGACGATTGCTGTTTAAACCGAGTTTGTTTTTTCACCATAAGTTTTTTGTTCGGTGATTGAAGTACACTGATTCGTTTGAGCATTGTGTTTAAAATCGTGAGTTTGTAATGGTCTAATGAACTGATAAAATTGAAAATGTTATCAGCTTTTGATGAACTGCATTATCTTCACTTATTGAGTAATATAAATTTAATGAGTTAAGGTTATTCAATGTATCATTATTCTGACCTATCTTAAATTTGTTGTTTTTTAAATTTTTTATTTCATTAAATTTCTTTTAATTAAGCCAATCGGTTGAATCGCATTCTATATAAAAACTCATAAAAATACTTTTTTTGAATTAATATAAAAAATGCAGATTAATAATTCATATTATTGCGGAATTTACAGTTTTTTATTCTTTCACCTTTTTGGCTAAAAAATATTTTTAAAATTTAATCTAAGCCATTAATAATCAATTTATTATTAATTAACAAAAGCCGTTAATAAGGTTTTGATGGTTTTAATTTTTATTTATTTTAATAAATGAGGGTGGAATCACAGTAATTTTTTCTTTTATACGATTAGAATGATATAAATTTCTAAAGGGGAAACACGATGTCTTTACATTTTGCTTCATTTTTTAAGGCCTGCATTTTATTTTTGCTGTCACTTGATAGCAAAATGAAGGCTTTATTGAGCAAAATTTGCTGGTTTGTTCCCGTTACCTCTTTAGAAAAAGACGAATCCGAATACCCTAACCAATTAGAGAGCGATTTTTCAGTTAATTGGTCGCAATTATGGCTGAGTGCACAGACGCTTTATACCGCAGTATTTGCTAGTGACGTGATTAAAGTAGAAAGAAAGTGTTACGCTAAGTCATTAATATCATTGAATATTCGTAAGCGTTACGAATTGCTATTTTTGTTCCTTGTTTCTAGTTTACGTCACATGATGACTTGCCGTCATTCTAGTGGTGCACCTGGAAATTTGGCTAATTTAACTTTAATTGTCTTTCAAAAGCACAATGCGCGTTTTCGCCATTGTGCTTTTTTTATTACCTGAATTAAATTTTTAAGGAGTTGTTATGTTTATTATCTGTGTCGCTGCTTGTCCTACTGGTGTTGCTCATACTTACATGGCAGCGGAAGCATTGGATATCGTAGGGAAAAAACGCGGTCACGAAATCAAAGTTGAGACCCAAGGGAGTATGGGAATTGAAAATGAAATTACCAGTGATGACTTAGCAAGAGCAGATGCAGTCATTTTGGCTGCTGATGTCGCCGTTATTAATAGGGAACGATTTGATGGAATGATTAAGCTTGAATGTAGCGTTGCTGATCCAATTAAGCATGGCGATGCAATTATTGATGCCATCGAGGAGGAAATGAAGAATGGGGCAGTTTAATGGTACATCTAAATTAGGTATTGGTACGGAAATTAAAAATGCCATTATGACAGGTGTGTCATGGATGCTGCCATTTGTGATTGCTGGTGCGGTAATTATGGGGATAGCGCGTATTGGCGCATCTTTATATGGTATTGATAATATTTGGGATGCAAGCCATCAGGAAGCGACAAATTTTGTGGTGCAAATGCTTCATAAATTTGATGGCTTTGGTGGGTTAGCGTTATCACTCATGTTACCCATTGTTGCGGGTTATATCAGTTTTGCGATTGCGAATAAACCTGGACTAGCGCCAGGCATGGTCGGTGGCCTATTGGCCAGCAATTTAGGGACGGGGTTTTTAGGTGCGTTAGCGGCAGGGTTTATTGCGGGTTACATTGTTCGTTTATTAGCGAAGTATACGAAATTACCTAAATCACTTGCATCAGCAGGACCTATTTTTATTTTGCCAGTCGGGGGTACATTACTCACTTGTATTATTATGGCATTTGTGATTGGTGCACCTTTAGCGGCACTTAATCATGGTATGGAACAATGGCTTTTATCAATGTCGGGGTCTAATAAAGTTATTCTTGCTGCCGTTATCGGTGCAATGGTTGGATTTGACCTTGGTGGTCCAGTTAATAAAGCGGCTGTAACTACTGCAATGGCATTATTAGCATCGGAAATTTATGAGCCAAATACTGCGGCTCAAGTGGCTATTATTATTCCCCCAATTGGCATTGGCTTAGCAACGTTAATTTGGGCAAAACGTTTTCCTGAGTCATTACGAGAGGCTGGTAAAGCGTCGACATTAATGGGGTTAATTGGTGTTTCAGAGGGGGCAATTCCATTTGCGCTGGCAAATCCAAAAATTATTATTATCAATATAGTTGGTGCAGCAACAGGTGCGGCGATGGCAGTTGGTTTAGGTGCGATAAACCATGCACCTATTTCAGGTTTTTATGGTTGGTTGGCTGTAGATAAATGGCCAATATATATATTGTCTGTTGCCGTGGGATCCGCAATTATTACCATTGGTTCCTTATTAATATTTCGTGGTAATGAACCGATAGAAACTAAAAAAACAGAGACGGCGACTCCTAAATTTAAAGTCGGACGTTAATCGAATTTTTATATTATTAATATTGTGCTGTGTTAATTAGCGTGAATAACGTGATGGATTCGCTCGGCTAAAAAATATTCAAAGGTTATATAATGAAAACTGTACATTTAATTCAACATACACACTGGGATCGTGAATGGTATTTCACGGAGAATGATTCCAAAATTATTCTTTATTATTTTATGAATGATTTAATAAAACATTTAGCAGAAGATCCCACCCTTGGACCATTTGTATTGGATGGGCAAACTGTCGTGTTGGAAGACTATTTACAGGTTGCGTCAGAACAACGTGAGAGCCTACTAAAATTAATTAAACAAGGCCGAATTCTTATTGGGCCTTGGTATACACAAACGGATTTTTTAGTGGTGGGAGCCGAATCCATTACGCGTAATTTATTATTGGGCAAAGCCGATTGTGAACAATGGGAAAACTATATGTCAATAGGCTATGTGCCTGATTCATTTGGACAAAGTGCACAGCTTCCAATGTTTTTACAAGAGTTTGGCATTAACCATGCGGTGGTATGGCGCGGCTGGTGTGAACATGATGTTGCCAGTAGTGAATTTATTTGGAAATCTCAATCAGGCCATCGAGTCACTACGGCGGTATTACCTTGGGGGTATGGTTGTGCGAAATGGTTGCCTGATAACCCAGAAAAAGCGTCAGCTGTTTTACCAGCAATCTTAGAAAAACAGGCTCGGTTTGCTTATTCGGACCAAATATTGTTACCTAATGGTAATGACCAGTCGCCATTCGAGTATGCCGTTCCCGGGATGCTTGAGCAGCTAAACAAAGCACAAAATGACTATTATTTTGTCAAAAGCAGCTTTAGTGCATTTTTTGATGCGCTTCAAGCTAATAGTTCGGTATTACCTGAATTTGAAGGTGAATTACTGAGCCCGAAATATATGCGTGTCCACCGTGGTATTTTTTCTACACGGGTGGATATCAAATTATTAAATGCGCAGTTAGAGCAATTTGTTAGCCAACAACTCGAGCCACTTTTGGCGATTAATTGGCGGCTTGGTTTGCCTTATCCACAAACCGCGATTGATAATATTTGGCGCAAAGCGATGCAGTCGCATGCCCACGACAGTATTGGTGGGTGTAACTCTGATCGTGTTAATAGCATGGTAAAAGCGCGCTTAAAAGACGGCTTAGAAAGTGCGAATCAACTGTTTGACTTGAATATGAAGATGCTTGCTCGTGGAATAGAGGCGACCCAAGAAGGTAAAAAAGTAATTATCTTCAATTCGTTGCCACATAAAAGAGATGCGCAGGTTCGCATTACACTTTATACACCTGAAAAGCAATTTTGTATTAAGGACGATGCAGGGATACCTTGCCGCTGGCAACTTATTCGCGAAGAAAAACAAGATATGTCACTGATCGTACAAGAACTGGCAAATAGTACAACAACGACATGGTATCGGAAGTGTGAAATATTACTTGAAGCGAAAGACCTACCTTCCTGTGGTTATCGGACTTTTTATTTACTTGAAGGTGAAAATGCGGGCTTTGACACTCCTACCCATATTCAGGCTGAAAATATATTAGAAAATGAATGGTTGAAGCTCAAAATACATCAAGGGCAGTTGACGCTAACCGATAAACGCAGCCAGCAGCATTATCCGAATATTCTTCGATTAATTGATGGTGGGGACGCAGGGGATAATTATAACTATTCGCCACCTGAAAATGATTGGTTAATCAGTAGTGATGGCCACTTACAGCAATTTGATTGTATCAGGGCGTCTTTAATGGATTCGCTTATGCTTAATTGGCAGATACCCGTTCCTCAAAATGCGGCGGCTCGCCAAGAAAAGCAAGCTAATGCGTATTTAGCAGCTAGCATGAAACTTTCTTTGCCTCATGATAAGGCATGGTTAGATGTTGAAATCACTATCAATAATACGGTCGAAGACCATCGAATTCAGGTAGAGATCCCTACGGCAGTTCAACAGGTATTTCATTTCGCAGACCAACCTTTTGGTTTGATCCAGCGAGAAAATCAGCCAGCTGCCATGAAAATATGGCGAGAAGAAAATTGGACAGAAGCACCAACGGCACTCTATCCAATGCAAAGTTTGGTAATGCAATATGATGATAAAAAAGGTATGTGTGTTGTTACGGAAGGGCTCAGAGAGTATGAGATACCCGCAAACCAAACCGATATTATTCGCGTAACCCTATTGCGTAGTGTGGGTTGGTTAGGCCAAGCCAATCTCACTTGGCGGCCGGGGCGTGCATCGGGAATGGTTTTACCATCACCAGAGTCACAAATTCAGGGGCTCCATCATTTTCATTTTGCTGTACTGCCGATAGACAATGGTCAAAGTGCCCAACTTTGGCGTGATATTGAGCATTGGCGTTTACCTGCATTTGGTTACCTAGATTCTGGTTGGTCTCAATTTAAAACTAATCCTCATTATATTGTTTTTCCTGATATTTATAGTTTGCTGACGTGGGATAGCGAGCTGCATTTCAGCACTTTGAAAAAGGCACAGAACCAAGAATCACTTATTTTACGCGGGTGGAACCCAAGTAGCGAAACCAAAACTTATTCAGAGCCTAAGTCGAATACACGGATACACCAAGTTACTTTATCGGAGTCTACATGCATAAATACAGATAAAGCTGCCCCTTGTACACCTGTGTCTTGGTTAATTGATTAATTAATAAGGAAAAATAATGAAATTACTTACATTTCGTTGTGAGTTACCAAATGGTATTCATGCAAGACCAGCGAGTGCAATTGAGCAAAAAACAGCTTGTTTTCAATCAGATATTTTACTTTTTAATAAAAGCAAACAACGCCAAGCCAATGCGAAAAGTGTGCTGGCTCTTGTTGGTGCAGATGTCGCTGTTGGTGATGAATGTTATTTTGCAATCAGTGGAAATGATGAAAGTTTGGCTTATGAAAAACTAAAGATATTTATTGAGCAAGAGTTTATTCATTGTGATGGATTAATGCCGAAAAAAGATAAACCAGAACAAGGAATGATCCCGAGATACCTGAGCCGGACACTATCCCAAATTATTCAGGGTGACGGTGTTAGCAAAGGTATTGCAAAAGGTAGGGCTATTTATATGGAATCCTTTGATTTACAAAAAATTTCATTGTCAGAGCCATCAAGTTTACAATCAGAGCAATCTGAAATACTAAAACTTGCGTTACAAAGTGCTCGTCAGCAATTTAGTCTAGACATTCAGCAAGCTGATAAAGCAGCGGTTGATATTCTAGAGGCACAAAGCCAATTATTGAATGATGAGGATATTGAAGCGTGCTTGCTTGAACCAAGAGAGGCGCATAATGCGATTGCTGCGTTATCAATGGCAATTGAGGAGCTCAGCTTACCATTTCGAAGCAGTAGTAATGAATATTTACGCCAACGTGAGTTAGATATTAAGGATTTGGGATTGCGTATAGCGAGGCATCTTGGTATCCAATCTAAAATACAACTTCCTAAATTAACAGAAGACTCGATTATTATCTGCCAAGGATTACTAACTCCAAGCGAATTATTGGCATTGAGAGGTGAATATTTGCAAGGTATTGTGATGGCTTCAGGCGCAGAAACATCACATACCGTTATTTTAGCGCAATCTTTCTCTCTTCCTTTAATATGTCTTTCATCCTCTATGATTGAATCAATCCAATCTGCTCATGTTTTATTATTAGATACGCAATGCGATTTATTAATTATTGAACCTGATGTATATGCAGACAATTGGTTCAAGCTTGAAAAAGATAAATTATCTCATTTGTCTATTTTGACTAATAAACCAAAAATTGATTATTCAGTATTGGACCCATCTTTAATTTTTCTTGATGAAAGAATGGAAAGTAAAGAGGAGGTCATTAAACGATTAACTGATAATTTAGAGATTCATCACCGAGCTGACTCAGGAGCACAAGTTGAACAAGCAATATGGCAGAGGGAAGAAATTTTTAGTACTGCATTAGGTTTCTCAATTGCAATACCGCACTGTAAATCACCTTTTGTTAAACATAGTAGTATTTCAGTATTGCGTTTACCGAATGAGCTCGCGTGGGGAGACAATGTTGATGTTAAATTAGTAATTATGCTAACAATTAATGATTCAGATGAAAATCAGCATATGCGAATTTTTTCTGTCCTCGCACGTAAATTAATGCATGAGTCTTTTAGAAATGAAATGTTAAATGCGGAAAAATCAGAAGGTATTGTTGATTTATTAAAGTTGGAATTAGGGATGTGAGATAAAAATATAAAATAAATTTAAATTTTAAATAAAGTTAATTTTCTTTTAAGTTATTTAAAAGGATGGAATGGTTTTTTCAAAAAATAGAAGAGGTATATATAAATAAAAGATAACTAATAACTCATTGTTTTAACCGTTAAATAAAAAATAAATATTAATTATAGGAATCAGTTTATGAAAAACTTAACTCTAGGTATCTCTACATTATTATTTTGCACAGCAGCGAATGCGACATATATTGACTATCGTCATGAATGGTTAGGGGATGAACATCGCCATGAAGATCGTGTCAAAATTGGCCATAGCATGCAAAATGGAACTTATTTTAGCCTTGAAGGAAAATGGAGAAGTCGAGATGGTGGTTTCGGTGAAAACCTATCATCAAAAGGAAATGAGGTTGAAGTCGGCTATAAATATAAAGCCACAAAAGATTTTGTTTTAACTCCTTCTTTTGCACTTGATTCGGGAGATAAGGATACAGCTTATAAATTCAGTGTCAAAGCTGCTTATAATTTAACAGATGATTTTAATATTGGAACTCGTTTACGTTATGGCGTAAGGCATTATGATAACTCTAATAAGCCTAAAAAAGATAATCAACATTATTGGCAGAGTAATTTTTATTTAGGTTATAAGTTGCAAGATTTCTCATTAAGTTATGACTTTGAATATAAATTTGATACTGATTATCCCGCATATAAAGGTAAAGAAAAGGATTATGCGCATAATCTGAATGTGTCTTGGATTGGTAATAAGACATGGGTTCCTTATGTTGAATTAGGGTATGTTTCCTATGATGACGGTTCATACGCCAAAAATGGACAAACTTACCGTGATGCATGGCAGTGGCGTTATCGTGTTGGCATTGCATATAACTTCTGATAGAAATAGTTAATTATCTAAAGGGAACAAATATGAACAATAAATTAAAATATGGTTTTGCCCTTGCATTAATGTTCGTTGGAACTGTCGCAATGGCAAATGACCCTACGGCTCAATCTTATAATTATCGCGTTGCATTTATGCCCGACATCCATTTTCATGATGTCTATGGGCAGTTTGCTGATAATGCATTTGAAGGATTAAAAAATAGTAAAAGTGGTCAAAATGCCGTTATTCGTTC
Organism: Providencia sp. PROV174; assembly: GCF_028480685.1. Lineage (NCBI taxonomy): Bacteria > Pseudomonadati > Pseudomonadota > Gammaproteobacteria > Enterobacterales > Morganellaceae > Providencia > Providencia sp. PROV174. The sequence goes on along the minus strand of NZ_JAMPOT010000010.1, from coordinate 145,836 downwards.
TATGTATGCGCAATTAACCTCTACGCGTTTATTTAATGAAAACTATTTTGCTCTACGTGCTGCACTTGATGATGCAGGTAAGAAAGGTATTAAACTTATTGCGTTACCTGGCGATTTTACCGATGACGGCCAACCTATTCACTTACGTGGGCTAGTGAAAGTCTTGCAAGAGTACGAGCAAAAATATGGTATGCGTTTCTTTGCAACGCCAGGAAATCATGATCCGAACCGCCCATTTGATATGCCAGCAGGAAAGGAAGATTTTCTTGGGATTGATGGTAAAACGCAACGTATCTTTAGTTTAGGGGCCAGTGAGTGTACGGGATATAACGGAAAAACGGCTGTTATAGAAACGGGAGCGGAGTTACCGACAATTTGTACCGAAGAGATGGTGTATAGTGGTTATGGTCGAGTGATGGATGCAATGAAATCGTTTGGTATTAATCCACTACCAGAAGATATTTATTGGGAAACGCCATACTCAAACTATGATTCCCAAGGTTACAGCTATGAAGCAGCCTTAAAAGCCAGTGATTTTAACCAAAGACAGTATGAAATTTGCACTCAAGGAACAGGCGGTAAATATAAACAGGAGGGGTATGGGCCTTGTTTTAATGTTGCAGACAGTAGTTACCTTGTTGAGCCTACTCCTGGTTTGTGGTTAATGGCCGTTGATGCCAATGTCTATGTTCCTTCTGAAAAAGCAGATATTAATCACCCTAAGGCGGCTAAAAACTTTGCGGGGTCGGGGAATGCGGGTTACAACAAAATGTTGACACACAAACAACAGACTGTTGAGTGGATGGCGGATGTTGCAAAGCGCGCGAAAGAGCAAAATAAAACATTAATCACGTTTAGCCATTTCCCGATGGTTGAATTTGATAATGGCGCAGCAGATGACCTTGAAACTATTTTTGGTAAAGGTAAATTTCAGTTAGAAAGGGCACCAAAAGAAGATACGAGCCATGTGATGGCAAAAACAGGTATCGGTGTTCACGTTGGCGGTCATATGCATTTTAATGATACAGGTGTACGTAAGTATTCGGATGGTAGCTTACTTTTTAATATTCAAGCTCCCTCAATGGCAGCATATGTTCCCGCTTATAAAATATTGAATTTTAGAAATGCCAATGAAATTGATGTGCAAACCATTATAATAGAAGATGTACCTCGGTTTGATGAGTTATTTGAGCACTATCAGCAAGAGTGGGATCATCTCAAAAATACCAACTCGTCACATCTTTGGAATAAAGATATTTTAAGCGCAAATAATTATTATGACTTCACTAATTGGCATATTACTGAACTGACACGTTTACGTTTTATTCCAGAGGAATGGCCATGTGAAATTCGTCAAATGTTATTTAGTTTGAATGGTGAAGAGATGCTTATTTTAAGCCAATTAGACACAAAGAAAGCTTATAATGAAGTATTAACGGCACCATTGAGCCAAAATCATGAAATCTGTGCAAAGGACCCTGGGACTGTTAATGTCACCGAAATCTATTTGAAGAAAGACTCCGATGCATGGAAAAAAGCCAGTGATAAAGCTGCTATTCTTGCTAAAAATACAGGGTATCAGTTAAATGATTTTGCAAAATGGAATGGTTTTGACCTTGCTGTGGATTTTTATCGTTTACGTAATGCAGACGAGCTTGCGTTACAAGATATACCTGTAGAAAGATTAAATCAGTATCGGTTCCTTACAGGAACCTTGTTATCGTCATTACCAAATGAGACTGACAAAATTAATGCGGGCAGTTCATTTGAAAATATTTTTAAATTACGTTTTGGCAGTATTTTCACTGTAATTGATAAATATCTACAAGGAAATCCGAGTCGAGATTTTTATCTTAATATTGAGTCCGGGGAAATTAAGCCAATGAATGTTAATCAAACTAGTAATTAGATTAACGATAGATAACTCGGCTATAATAATGAAAAATCACTAACATTATTCGTGTTAGTGATTTTTTATGGTAAAAATTATCCAGTTTATGGGGGATTATGAATTTTCAATTCGCTAATATTAACTAGCAACCAACTTAAATGGATAAGTAAAAAATAACAGATGCCCTAAATTCAACCCAAAATGAATCAATACAGCAAGCCATAATTTGCCACTCCACATCCAAGCTAGACCATAAACCAAACCTGCCAATGTAGCGAAGAGGATTAACAACGGCCCACCTGCAAAATGTACAACACCAAATAATAGTGAAGTAATAACTAATGCGAGGTAAGGTGATTTTAACCAAAGAGTTAGGCGTTGCTGTAAATAGCCACGAAATAGCGCTTCTTCTGCTAATGAAACAAAAAATAGATTACAGAGTATAAAAGCAGGTAACCAACTAGGAAAATGCCATTCAAAGGCTAACCCACCAGCAGCAGTCGCAATCAGCAATAAAAGTGGAACAAAAATAACTAATAGTGCCCATTGAACTTTAGTTGCATGTTTGGCTGGACGGCAAATAAATAATGTTGGTAAGCAGGCAAGTAAAATAAAAGGAACGAGAGCCTTATCAAAATTAAAATACATTGTGAAGGGAACACTATGTGTTCCTACTGTGACTTTATCTAGATATTTCAGGTTGTTAAAGCCAGGAAATAAGTGAATAAATAACCCGATCGCACAAATTAGTAAGGTGATTTCACTGATGATTTTTATGAGTAGGTAGTGTTGGAAACGCAAACGAATAATAGCAATTAACGTAATACAGGCTAAGAGTAGAATCGCTTGCCAATCAATAATGTGTGTGAATGCTGCAGTAATGATTGTGCAGATGAGTAAAAAAAGAGCAATTAAACGATGTGTTGCAAGTGTAGCAAGTGAAGAGGCTAACATTAACCAAGCCATAAAGAATATCCATTATAATGTCTAAATTATTAGAAGAGGCGCAGTGTAATGATTTTGTGTGATTTTTCTAATTGAAAATAACCGAATAATAATAAATTAAACAAAATCAAATGGTTGTAATTATATAATTTAGTTATCATCTATTAAACATTAGATTAAATTTGCCAATAGTTTCACTGTATCTATTGGCAAATAAGTCAAAAATTAGATCGCTTCAATATCGTAACGGTATTTTCCATTATCAGGAACAAAAGTGAGCCGATGCGTAATACAAGCAGGGGCATCTTCATGATGATGGGTAACGAACAGGAGTTGTGTGTTACCTTGGCTTAGCATTACATCAATAAACCGCAGTACTAATAATCTGTTAAGACCATCTAAGCCTTGTAATGGCTCATCTAAAATCAGCATGGCAGGGTGTTTAACTAGCGCTCGAGCAATCAAAACTAAGCGCTGCTGCCCCCACGAAAGACTATGGAAAGGTTGCTGAGCTGTTTGCGTTGAAAAACCTAATAAAGCTAACCATTCATACGCTAATTGTATTTGGCGGTCAGAAGGTGTTTGGTACAAGCCAATAGAATCATGAAAACCGGAAATAATGACATTGAGTACACTGGTTGCGACTCGGTATTCTTGGTGAATGCTATTGCTGACATACCCAATATGGCGCTTAATATCCCATATGGTTTCTCCTGACCCACGACGGAGGCCAAATAAGGTTAAGTCATTACTGTACCCTTGAGGGTGATCTCCTGTAATCAAGCTCAGTAACGTTGATTTTCCTGCGCCATTTTCCCCGATAATTTGCCAGTGTTCGTTTGGATTTACCTGCCAATTTAAACCGTGCAGTATCGGTTTGTCATTGTAGCTAACGGTCCCATTTCTCAAAATAATACGAGGCGTCGTATCATCCAATTTTTCGTCTGTGGTTGGGTCTTCGGTTTCAGGAATGGAAAGCTGTTTAATTTTCTCGCTGTGCTGTAATTGTGTGATTAGCGTGTTAGCGAGTACTGACTCTCTATTTCCCGCCATCGTCAGCTTGCAGTCTGCGACGACACCCATATTTTCAATAAAGTCAGGGAGTTCATCAAAGCGATTTAGCACTAACACCAAGGTGAGGCCTTTTTCAGACAAACTAGAGAGTAGCTCACTAAGATGATTTCTTGAATAGACATCTAAACCATCGAATGGCTCATCAAGGATTAGCAAGTCAGGATTGCCCATTAATGTTTGGCATAATAAAACCTTACGAGTTTCACCGGTGGAAAGGTATTTAAAGCGACGCGAAAGTAAGTCACTGATACCAAAGCGTGCGGCCAGCTCGAGACAATATTCATTGTCTTTATGGTTAAATTGAATGATTTCAGCAGCGGTATACCCTGTGTCATCTTCATCATCGCTGAGCATATCCGTATTGTTGCGCTGCCATTCTTCATTGATGATTTTTTGTAATTGTTCAAATGATAGACGAACTGGAGAGGTGAATGTATTTTTTACGACACCAGAAAGAGGAGGGAGCTCATTGGAAAGCACTCGAGCGAGTGAAGATTTACCGCTGCCATTGGCACCAATAAAAGCCCAACTTTCTCCTTTTTCGATGTTAAGTTGCTGAATGTCTAAAGTCTGTATTTCGCTGAGCTTAAAGTTGCCATGTTGTATTGTTATTGCGCTCATCAAGCTTCCTTATCATGATTATTTACCTTGTCATCTATCACAAATAATCAGGATTGAAGATAAAGTCAACAACTGAACAGCATGGCAGGAAAAAAAGGTGAATGCTTACTTACTTTTATAGTAAGTAAGCAGGACAAATTAGCACAGGGTGGCAATAATCACTTGGTCAGCATTAAATAGTGCAGTAACACTATTATTCATTTTCAAAGATTGGCTATCAATTTCACTGTTTGGCATGGTTGAGCATAAAGTTTCACCGCCTGTGAGTGTCACTATTACTTCGCTGTTCTCATCACCTCTCTCTAAAGTAGTAATTTTCCCTGCAAGGTAGTTATCAAAGCCTGTTGGGTTGGGTTGTTTAGTAATTTTTACCCAAGGTGCTTTAATCAATGCGAGAACTTCTTTCCCTTCCGTTAACCCTAAACGGTTAGCGCTTTGCTCTGTTAGTGCGGCATTAATCACAGTGCTGTTATCAGCTAAGCGAATTTGTACATGTTGTTGAACTTGCATATGGTCACGGGAAATTAAGGTACCAAAAAATTGGTTACGGGCACTGGTTTGTAATGAAAACCGTGAAATAGCAGCTAATAAGCTGTCTAAAGGGAGATTATCTTCTTTAAGTACATCAAAGGCTTTTTGTTGAATTTGTGTAAGCAAATCATAAAGTTGGAGTAATCTTTCACCATAGTGAGTGAGTGTGGTGCCGCCACCGCCTTTGCCACCTGTCGCTCTATCAACAAGGATATCATCAGTGAGTTGGTTCATTTCATTGATGGCATCCCAAGCACTTTTATAGCTGATCCCTGCGAGTTTAGCGCCTTGGCTGATTGACCCTGTCGCTTTAATTTGTTTTAGTAGCGCGATACGGCGAGGATCCGCAAATAAACTGCCCTGTAGTTTCAGTGTGAGTAAAATTTCGGCCTGCATAAATTTCTCCCTTCCGGCGTGGCTGGTGATGACAGACGTAAAAAGCACGTTTAGTATGTCGTTAGTATAATATTTTGTCTAAAATAGTCTCCATTATAACGTAATTGTGCGTTATTATTTTGATTTGATTTATACTCAATGTACTGAGAGTCAAGTTTTCCCTCGTCGGCGTATCTTGTAGGCTGGTGGGCACAGTATCACTGAAGAGGCTTTTTCCTATGTTTGAACTAATTAAAAGTTTGGGTTTTGCCCTGATGATGGTTCCAGTCGTTATGTTTTTGATCATGGGGTTGATCTACGGTTTGGGCGCGTTCTTTAACTTACTGTCTAAAGCACATGTACCTCATCATCACAACACTGAAAACAAGTAATTTTTAACAAAATTTATTGTTTGACTGATTATAGACCCCTGACTGTAAATGCAGTCAGGGGGTTTTTCATATTGGAGAGGAATTTCATGATGGTCGGTATTCGTTATCGTAGTAAGTAGAAAATAATTGCCGACGTTCATGAAGATTAAATTGCTCTTGTTCATGAATTGTTTTATCTAAGAAATCTTGGTGGAATTGTTTGAGCGTTTTCTCAGGATCGTGCTGAATATTTTCAGTTAACTGTTTCATTGCGGCAAGGACAAATAATCCACAACCATTAGGTACGTTCTGTTGGATGTTTCCTTCTATGTAAGTGATATCTTCTTCAGTAACACCGGCCTTTTTGGCTGCCACTGTTATTTCTTTTCGAATATCGGTACTCACGTTATCGTATGAATTAAATAGAGTGCATTTTTTTTTATTATTCGCTGATTGATGTGTTGGATCTGCCTGATAGAGCACAAACAAGATCCAATGGTTATCATTAACATTGATAGGGAATAATTCGAATTGGTTTAATGTATTGCTATTTAAGACTTTTTGTTCAATTATTTCGGCTAATAAATTGTATCCGCTTTGGATGAGGCCTATTGAGGCATTGACTGTCATATTTGATGGCAAAGTTGGGTTATTTTTATTGCTTGCGTCAATCTCATCACTTGTTATCATCCTGTTATTATCCCAAAGAGTGGACTCCGTGGGTTCATTTTTCATCAATAGTTTTGTTAAACCAAGTCTATCAATAACTTTTTCTATTGCAGATCCGACAATATAAAGCAGCTTAGAAGGGGTCGTTAGTTTCGAGTCTTTTAGGTGTTTTTTTATTTTTGTATCAAGGTGTAATTGATATAATTTTTTGCTAGTTTCTTGTATTTCTTTATCTACACCTTTCTTTGCAGGCAGCTTTCCGCTAAATAAATCAAACAGAATATTTTCTGCTTTTCTTCCTTCGCTGTCTTGTCGTAGAGCGATATTGTGTAATAAATCGATACTCTCTAAGTTCCCATCACTAGCCGATTTTGCTAAAGAAGCTAAGGTTTCAGATGCTATTTCTTTATCAAACAGTCCATTAAACTGTTCGACTGTTAATTCTGCAATAAAGTGCGTACTAAGCTTTGTCGGAAAGGACACCATATAATTACCTTTGCTATGTGGTTTGTAAAAGTGGAATGGAATACTGAAATATGCACAACTTGTGCCGATAAAGTTATAAGGGGAATAGAAAGTTTTCTATAGAAAAACGATTTGAATGTTTGTGTGTTTTTTGAACAGTTAATTTATCTTTTAGGGAAAACATGCAACAAAATTGCATCATTTCTTGCGCCAGCACACTTTTATCGCGAGTTTGACTTTAAGTTATCGCTGTGTCCTGTTATATATAACGTGTCGATTAATACTAGGGTAGATAAAAATGAAAAAAGGTTTGGTATCACTTCTCGCGGGCGCAACATTGACGTTATCTATAGCTAGCCATAGCTTTGCAGCAGATAAAATTACGGTTTTTGCAGCGGCTTCTTTGACGAATGCATTGAATGAAATTTCAGAACAATATAAGAAAGACACCCAGGTTGAGGTTGTTGCTTCTTATGCATCGTCCTCAACGTTGGCACGCCAAATTGAGCAAGGTGCCCCCGCTAATTTATTCATTTCGGCTGACCAGCAATGGATGGATTATGCTATCGATAAAAAGTTGATGGTCGAAGATACACGCTATACATTATTAGGTAATGAATTGGTGTTAATCGCACCGAAAGATGCAAAAATTGATAAAGTCGAAATTAATAAACAAACTGATTGGAAAAAACTGTTAGATGGTGGTCGGTTAGCAGTCGGTGACCCTGATCACGTGCCTGTTGGTATTTATGCAAAAGAAGCGTTAAGCAACTTAGGTGCATGGGAAACGGTTGACCCACTATTAGCACGTACTAATAACGTACGTAGTGGTATGGCATTGGTTGAGCGCCAAGAAGCCCCTTTAGGAATTGTATATGGCTCGGATGCTGTCGCTAGCCAAAAAGTTAAAGTTGTTGGTGTATTCCCAGCAGATACCCATAAACCTGTTGAATACCCAATGGCAATTGTTAAAGATCAAGATAACCAAGCAACGCGTGATTACTATGAATACTTAAAAACCCCTGCGGCTTCAGAAGTATTCAAACGTTACGGTTTTGAACCTCGTACTAAATAAACGTTAAGAGAGCATTTTTTTGCAGATGTTAAGTCCTTATGAATGGGAAGCGATTTACCTAAGTCTAAAAGTATCCAGTGTAGCTGTAATTTTCAGTTTACCATTAGGTATTTTAATGGCGTGGGTATTGGTTCGCTGTAATTTTCCTGGAAAAACACTGCTTGATAGTATTATCCATCTACCACTGGTATTGCCACCAGTGGTAGTGGGGTATTTATTATTGATCAGTATGGGTAAACGCGGTTTTATCGGTGAATGGCTATATAACTGGTTTGGCTTTAGCTTTACCTTTAGTTGGCGGGGTGCTGCGCTTGCGTCTGCCGTGGTTGCATTTCCACTAATGGTGCGTGCTATTCGTTTAGCGCTTGAAGCGGTTGACCAAAAATTGGAATTAGCCGCGAGGACACTAGGTGCGACACCATTACGGGTATTTTTCACGATAACCATCCCGCTTTCTCTTCCCGGTATTATTGTCGGAACAGTGTTAGCATTTGCACGTTCACTTGGTGAATTTGGCGCCACAATTACTTTTGTTTCGAATATACCAGGTGAAACACAAACCATCCCATTAGCGATGTACACCTTAATTGAAACACCAGGGGCGGAAGTAGACGCTGCACGGTTATGTGTCATTGCGATTATTTTAGCCTTGATTTCATTATTGATCTCCGAGTGGCTAACCCGCTGGGGTAAAAAGCGTTTGGGAGTGGCCTAATATGTTAGAACTCGATTTTTCGCAAAAATTAGGCGACTTACAGTTAGAAGTTAAAACGCAATTGCCAACGGAAAGTATTACTGCGGTTTTTGGGCTTTCTGGTGCAGGTAAAACCTCGCTTATCAATGTAATCGGTGGGCTAACTAAACCGAATAAAGGGCGCATTGTACTCAATGGCCGTACGTTAGTGGATATTGAAAAGAAAATTTGTTTACCGCCGGAACAACGCCATATCGGTTATGTATTTCAAGATGCACGGTTATTTCCTCATTATCGGGTGAAAAGCAATTTGCGTTATGGCATGGCGCCTGAAATGAAAGCCCGCTTCGACGATATCGTCGGGCTGCTTGGTATTGAAAAATTACTCAATCGCTACCCGATAACCCTTTCTGGTGGTGAAAAACAACGAGTCGCGATTGGACGTGCATTGCTTACCGCGCCTGAAATTTTGCTGATGGATGAGCCGTTAGCGTCTTTGGATTTACCCCGAAAACGGGAATTATTGCCGTATTTAGAGAAACTCTCTCAAGACGTGAAAATTCCCATTTTGTACGTCAGTCATAGTCTTGATGAAATTTTACGCCTTGCAGATAAAGTCATTGTGATGGCGCAGGGCAAGGTTAAGGCATTTGGGCCCCTTGAAGAGGTTTGGGCTAGTAGTGCATTGCGCCCTTGGTTACAGCAAGAAACGTTAAGCAGTGTGGTAAGTGCAACTGTACATAGTCAGCACCCTGATTATGAGATGACAGCGGTGGTTGTGGGTAACCAAAAGCTGTGGATCCCACGTGTTGAGGCACAACCAGGCACTAACGTTCGGATACGTATTGATGCATCGGATGTATCTTTGGTGCTTGAAAAACCACAAGTGAGCAGTATTCGAAATATTTTAGCCGCAGAAGTGGTTGAATGGATTGAAAACGGCGAACAAGTGGATGTGAAATTAGATTTAGGCGAAGAACATTATTTATGGGCGCGTATTACCCGCTGGGCAAGGGATGAGCTGTCTATTCGCAAGGGGCGAAAAGTGTATGCGCAAGTGAAGGCTGTATCACTATCACGTCATCTATAATTACTCGTCGTCCTTGGCGCTGTGGCAATAGAAAACAGAAAAAGGAAAGCTGAGCTTTCCTTGAATTGATAAAATAATTGGACGTTACAGAACGTATTTACGGATCACTTCCGCAATACCTGGCTCAGTATTGATGCGGGTTACTAGCTTGGCTTGCTGTTTGATTTCATCAACTGCATTGCCCATCGCGACACCTAAGCCAGCTGTTGTTAACATGCTTAAGTCATTGAAATTATCGCCAAAAGCGACGACGTCATTCATTGTCATCCCTTGGGACTCAACCCATTCCTTTAAGCGTTGGCCTTTACTATTACCTTTACGACCGACATCCACTTGATCCATCCAAGACCATTCACAATCTAAACCAAAGTCATTTTCAATTTCACTAACGACTTGGTGAAGTTGATCTGTATTTGGTGAGCTAACAGCAAATTTCCAAATAGAATCATAGTTATGCATCACATTAGCGTAATCTTCAACAAATTCAATGGTTGGACGCTGTGCAACAGGTAAGGATTCAGCCCAATTTAATGTACGTTTAATACCTTCTGTTTGTGCGTTATAGAGCATCGCATTATCAACATACATTAAATGCTGAATATCAGTACCCCGCAGTTTGTCGATCATTTGTGTGACTGAATCAAGAGTCATTGGATTAGATTTTAGGACTTTTTTGCCTAAATAATCGTATAGATAAGTTCCGTTGCAGCAGATCGCGGGGGTATCAAGGTCTAAGGTTTGGTAAAACGGATGAATAGCGACATGATGACGACCTGTCACAATGATGACCTTAACGCCTTGGCGACGGGCTTCCTGTAAGACAGCTAGAGATTCCGGTAGAATTTTCTTTTGGTGATCAAGCAGTGTTCCATCAAGATCGAGCGCAATAACGCGGTATGACATAAACGGCTCCACGTGATTTTAGAGTTATCTATACGATGATTGGCAGCATCAGTATAGGAGATGAGGATATATTGAGCACAGCTATAAACTACCATATTCATGTTAGTAAGCTAAGGTTGTTTTATCATCATAGCGGATAATAGTAACGAACTGAACCGTTTTAGTATCACTATTATTTGTTCTTGGCACGATATATATAGTGGTGTTGAGGTTGTCTGTCAGAGACAGATATTCCATATTGTTTAGGTAGATACTTTTGATGTGAAAAGCTCAATATCGACTATGATTTTAAAATTTTAAGATAATGAGGAGTTTTTTTAGTAAATTGCAGAGTTGAAATTTCGAACGCTCAAAAAGTTACCAAAAAGCTAGTTAAGGAGTTCTACAGTGTTAAATATTGCTTTAGAAGCCGCTAATACTGCTAGTAAATATTTACTAAAAGGTTTTTACGAAGCTGGTACATTTACCAGAAAAATAGATAACACTATTGTTACTGCTACAGATCTTAAAGTAGAAAATGTGATAAGAGAAGTACTTCAGGCGAGAACTCCACATATTCCTATTTTAGGGGAGGAGTTCGGAACAAATATTGAAGGTGAATTTTCTACCGGATGGATAATAGATCCTATTGATGGAACACGAGCATTTTTGTATGGCGTTCCATTATTTAGTACGTTAATTGCTTATGTTGAAAGTGGCATTCCCCTTGTCGGAGTTATATCATTTTCCGCTATTGATTCTATATATTATGCATCGTTAGGGAACGGGTGTTGGTCTAAAAAAGGTGATCTTGCACCAAAACGGATATGCACTCAGATAAAAAAAACGAAAAAATTAGGCGAAGCTGTTGTTTCGATATCAGGTATACACAGTACCAATTTTGATAACAGAGAAGGTAACAAAGCTTACAATCTATCAAATGTCGTTAATTCTGCTCAAGATATGGTTTTTATAAATGATTGTTATCAGCATTTAATGGTAGCAGCAGGAAGGATCGATTGTGCTATTGATACGTTAATGAAACCATGGGATATCGCTGCTATTTTACCTTGCCTTACTGAAGCTGGAGTTTATTATGCAAATATTAATGGTAATAAAACAAACGTGATCAATGGGGGAAGTTTGGTGTCAGCATCCTCCTCTGAGTTATTGGATGAATTAATTGTAGCTTTAAATTCATGACGCTGAACTTTGGCGCTATTTACTCACTGTGATTTGCATAATATAGGGTATAGTGAAGCCAATGTAGTGGACTATAGATGCGGTTTTGTATTTTTATCATGAATTAAGGAGTCAGGATGAATCAGGTTGTTTATATTGCGAGTCCCGAAAGTCAGCAAATTCACGTATGGTCGATGAATGAGGTTGGGGAACTTACTCTTTTACAAACAGTAAAAACACCGGGCCAAGTGCAACCTATGGTATTAAGCCATGATAAAAAATACCTTTATATTGGTGTGCGCCCGAATTTTCGTGTCGTAACCTATGAAATTGAAGGCAAAGGGACACTGCGTTTAAAAGCAGAAACATTCGTTCCGGGAACGCCAGTTCACTTATCATTGGATAACACGGGCAAATATTTATTTGTTCCTTCATATCATCAACATAATCTATCAGTTCTGACTATCAATGATGAAGGTGTACCAAACCAAGTCGTTCAAGTGATTGAAGGATTGCAAAATCCACATTCGTCTCATGTTGATGTTGATAATCAACAGCTTTGGGTGCCTTGCTTAGGTGAAGACCATATCCGTTTATTCGATTTACATGAAAATGGTTATTTAACCGAAGCAACTGCAGACCAAATTACTACGGCTGAAAAATCTGGTCCTCGCCATCTGGCCTTCCATCCGACTGAAAAGGTCATTTATTGTGTGAATGAGTTAGATTCAACGGTAGGCGTATATCGTAAATTCACTCGCTATCGTAACATGCAAACCTTGGCAAATTACCCATTAGGTAACGAAAGCCAGCGCTGGGCTGCCGATATCCATATTACGCCAGATGGCCGCCATTTGTATGTTAGTGAACGTTCTGAAAGCTACCTCAGCCACTATCTGGTTTCTGATGACGGTTGCGAGCTAACATTAGAAGCACGTTACCCAACAGAGACGCACCCAAGGGGCTTTAATATTGATACGGCAGGTCGTTTCTTAATTTCCAGTGGGCAAAAATCAGATCACATTTCAGTTTCTGAAATTGACCCGATTACGGGAAAATTGCGTTTATTAGCACGCTATGGGGTAGGGAAAGGACCTATGTGGGTCACCATCCTTTAATCTTCGTCATACTTCGAGCTATAGCGGTGTTGGCTTCACTCGGCTACTTGGGTCACATACTGGTGTATGCTCCTCAAGATATCCTCGATTGCCGCCTTGCTATAACTCGAATTATTTAGAAGATTCTCTAGTTAAAAATCTAGTTAAAAATCTAGTTAAAAATCTAGTTAAAAATCTAGTTAAAAATCTAGTTAAAAATCTAGTTAAAAATCTAGTTAAAAATCTAGTTAAAAATCTAGTTAAAAATCGACTTAGATTAAGATTGAATTTATTGAGTTATCCCAACACTTTTGCCATCGTATTCGTCACTTTGCTCAGTTGCTCTGGGGTGATGATGTACGGTGGCATTACATAAATCAGTTTGCCGAATGGGCGAACCCAAACACCATTTTCCACAAATGCTTTCTGTAAAACAGCAGTATTGACTGGCTGCTTCATTTCAATCACGCCAATTGCACCAAGAACTCTCACATCTGCTACGCTAGGATGGGCTGCTAATGGTGTTAGCTCAGCTTTAAGTTGTTGTTCAATAGTGGCAATTGTTTTCTGCCAAGGGCTGTTGAGCAATAAGGTCAGGCTAGCATCCGCAACGGCACAGGCAAGTGGGTTACCCATAAAGGTTGGGCCATGCATAAAACAACCCGCTTCCCCATTGCTAATAGTTTCTGCAACGTGGCGGGTTGTGATTGTTGCAGAAAGGGTCATATAACCACCGGTTAATGCCTTTCCTAAACACATAATATCGGGCGATATATTTGCATGCTGGCAAGCAAACAATTTGCCGGTACGACCAAACCCCGTAGCGATTTCATCGGCAATTAATAATAGACCATATTGATCACATAAATGGCGAACTCCCTTTAAATATTCAGGGTGATAGATGCGCATTCCGCCAGCGCCTTGAACAATCGGTTCAAGGATGATCGCTGCAATTTCATGGCTATTTTCGGCAAGTTGTACCTCAAGAGGGTGCAAATCTGCACTGTCCCATTCATCGTAAAAACCGCATAGTGGGGCTTCCACAAAAATATGCGGAGGTAAATACCCCTTATACAGGCCATGCATTGAATTATCAGGGTCGCATACGGCCATTGCACCGAAGGTATCACCATGATATCCGTGACGTAATGTGAGGATCCGTTGACGCTTTTCCCCTTTGGCTTGCCAATATTGCAATGCCATTTTCAGTGCAACTTCAACCGCCACGGAGCCTGAATCGGCAAGAAAGACACATTCGAGTGGCTCTGGCGTGATTGCTACCAACTGTTTGCATAGATTCACTGCGGGTGGGTGTGTAATTCCGCCAAACATCACATGGGACATTTTCGCTAATTGCGTTGTGACCGCTTGGTTTAATACAGGGTGATTGTAACCATGAATGGCTGCCCACCATGAAGACATCCCATCAATTAATTTTTCCCCATCGGCCATGATTAGCTCGGCTCCATGGGCTTCAACAATCGGATAAGCCGGAATTGGCTGGCTCATCGAGGTATAAGGGTGCCAAATATGTTTGGCATCAAATTGAATATCTACGTTATCCATTTGCTATCATCGTCAACTTTTTTAGATCATTTTAGTTGACATGATAATCGCAATATTTAAACTGGCAACAACTTTTTCAACTGGAGCGTTTCCGTGAGCCAATTAAAACAGTGGACAATAAAACAAGCTAATGAACTGTTTTCAATGCCTTTTTTTGAATTATTATTTCAGGCACAGCAAATTCATCGCCAACATTTCGACCCTCAGCAAGTGCAAGTCAGTACTTTGTTATCGATTAAAACTGGGGCTTGCCCTGAAGATTGTAAGTATTGCGCGCAAAGCGCCCGCTATAAAACAGGGCTAGAAACTGAAAAATTAATGGAAGTTCAGCAAGTTTTGGAATCGGCGAAAAAAGCGAAACAAGCAGGTTCAACTCGTTTTTGTATGGGCGCAGCATGGCGTAACCCAAAAGAACGTGACATGCCCTATTTGGAAATGATGGTGAAAGAAGTGAAGTCACTCGGGATGGAAACCTGTATGACTCTGGGAATGATTGATAACGCCCAAGCTCAACGCTTAGCAGAAGCAGGGTTAGATTATTATAACCATAACCTTGATACTTCTCCGGAATACTACGGCAATATTATTACGACTCGCAGTTATCAAGACCGCTTAAATACACTCGAAAATGTACGAGATGCAGGGATCAAAGTCTGCTCGGGTGGGATTTTAGGCTTAGGTGAAAAAGTTAGTGACCGAGCGGCCTTATTAGTCCAATTAGCCAATTTACCGAAACCGCCAGAAAGTGTGCCGATCAACATGTTGATGAAAGTGGAAGGCACCCCAATGGCAGATAACGAAGATGTCGATGCATTTGATTTTATTCGTACTATTGCCGTTGCACGCATCATGATGCCAACGTCATACGTTAGGCTGTCAGCTGGCCGTGAATACATGAATGAGCAAACTCAGGCATTATGTTTTATGGCCGGCGCAAACTCCGTATTCTACGGGTGTAAATTATTAACGACGCCAAACCCGGATGAAAACAAAGACTTGGCACTATTTAGAAAACTGAATATTAACCCTGAGCGTATTGAAACCGACGAAGGGGATAACCATCAAGCTGCTAAGTTAGCCGAAACGTTGTTAACTGCTGATAACGCTCAATTTTATAACGCTGCAGTATAATGACTTGGCAATCATTTATACAAAACCAGATAGCGCAGCGTAAGCAGGCGTCTATCTGGCGTCAACGTCAGTGCATTGATCATGCGAATGGTCGGTCTCTTTATTTTTCCGGAAAAGAATATCTCAACTTTTCATCCAATGACTATTTAGGGTTATCTCACCATCCCCAAGTGGTTGCCGCTTGGCAACGTGGTGCCGATGAATATGGCGTGGGGAGTGGGGGATCGGGACATATCACAGGGTTCACCAAAGCACATGATAAATTAGAACAAGCGCTCGCGGGTTGGCTAGGCTACCCAAAAGCCTTATTGTTTATTTCTGGCTTTGCTGCGAACCATGCGGTGATCACGGCATTAATGACGGAAAATGATCGTATCTTAGCGGATAAGCTCAGCCATGCATCGATCATGGAAGCCTCAATTCATTCGGGGGCTCAATTAAGGCGCTTTCATCATAATAACCCGTTATCACTCGAAAACTTAATCCGCAAGCCTATTTCGGGTAAAACGCTTGTTGTTACAGAAGGCGTTTTTAGTATGGATGGTGATAGCGCTCCTCTTCAACAATTACAAGAAATAACAAGAAATCAGCATGCTTGGCTGATGGTTGATGATGCACACGGTATTGGCGTTATCGGAGAACAAGGCCGTGGTAGCTGCTTTGCGAGTGGGGTTAAACCTGAAATTTTAGTCGTGACATTTGGTAAAGCATTTGGTTTAAGTGGCGCAGCGGTGCTGTGTGATGAGCCAACGGCTGAATTTTTTATCCAATCTGCACGCCATTTAATTTATAGCACTTCGATGCCTCCGGCTCAGGCCGTTGCTCTTCTGGCGGCCGTTGAGCAAATTCAGTTCGCAGATCAGGCACGAGAAGACCTTAAGCAACATATTGAATATTTTAGACATAATGCTGATTTTCATGGCATGCAACTGACCCATTCAACGACGGCTATTCAGCCATTAATTGTTGGCGAAAACCAAGCTAGCCAACAGTTAGCCAATTTTTTACGCAAAAAAAATATTTGGGTGCAAGCTATCAGGCCGCCAACGGTTCCGCCTGGTAGTGCTAGGTTACGGATCACATTAAGTGCTGCACACCAACGTCAAGATATCGATCAATTATTGGAGGCTTTACATGACTTTATCGCTCAGTCGTGAAAAGCATAAAATTGCAGCGGCATTTGGCCGTGCAGCTAAGAGTTATGATGCAGTGGCAAGTTATCAACGATCAACAGGAACACAACTCCTTGATCAACTGACTTCAGTCTTAAATTGCTCACAATCAACGGCGCCATTGCATATTTTAGATGCAGGGTGCGGTACGGGCTATTTTAGCCATAAATTGAAAAATCAAGGACATCGCATCACCGCATTAGACCTTTCTGTGGGAATGCTTGAAATGGCACAAACGAAAGCTGTGGCCGATCATTATTTATGTGCGGATATAGAATCCATTCCATTAGATTCACAAACCTTTGATGTGGTTTTTTCAAATTTATCGGTCCAATGGTGCCAAGATCTGAGTAAAGCATTAAGCGAATTGTATCGGGTGACAAAACCGGGTGGAGTTGTGGTGTTCACTACGCTTGCAGAGCATTCTCTCACCGAATTATCTTCAGCTTGGCATTCACTTGACGGCTATTCGCATGTGAATTCCTTTCTCAGTGTTCAACAGATACGAAATAGTTGCCAGTCATGGAGACATAAACTTATTTTTCAGAAGGATACACTCTATTTCCCTGAGTTAATAGCACTGCTTCATTCATTGAAAGGAATTGGCGCGACACATTTGAGCACTGGGCGTAAAGCAGGGCTAGTGACCCGGCAGCATTTGCAGCAACTTGCCTTGCTCTATCCAATGACAGAGCAAGGCTTACCTTTAACTTATCATACGGTGTTTGGAGTGATTTACCGTGACTAAAGTGTATTTTGTAACAGGAACGGATACAGAAGTAGGGAAAACCGTTGTAAGTTGTGCTTTACTGCAAGCCGCAGGTTATCAAGGTTTGAATACGGTGGGCTTTAAGCCCGTTGCATCTGGAAGTGAACTCACGGTGGATGGGTTGCGTAATAGCGATGCGTTATTATTACAAGCCTATAGCCGAGTAAAATTACCCTATCAGGCGATTAACCCGATTGTGTTTGAAGCACCTACTTCGCCACATATTATTAGTGAAGAACTAAATCAACCTATTGAATTTTCAATAATCAATCAAGGGTTGACTTATTTGAAATCTCAAGCTGATTGGTTATTAGTGGAAGGTGCTGGTGGCTGGTATACCCCGTTATCCGTAGAAAAAACGTATGCAGATTGGGTGATTGAGCAGCAGTTACCCGTTATTTTAGTGGTTGGTGTTAAGTTAGGTTGTATAAACCATGCATTGTTAACCATGGAATCTATCGAAGCTTCAGGTTTGCCTGTGGTTGGTTGGGTCGCCAATGAAGTTGAACCTGCTGGTCGTTTTCAAGCACAATATTTGTTGACACTTAATCGAATGATTAAGGCACCTTGTTTAGGTGTGATCCCACATCAAGACACACTTAACGGTGAATTAGGCAGCTATTTGGATCTTTCTTTATTAACTCTTTGATTATATAAAATTTATAAATATTTCCCCCCAAGTAAGTCAAGTGCTTGGGGCTGATCAATTGTTAAATAGAGATCCGATCTTTTTTAACGTTCTCAACTGAAATACTGTCAAGTATTTCAGTAAAAATACCACTCAGATCTTAATAAAAAATATAAAATCTGTTTTTCATCGCAGTTACTACGTAAAAATTTTTTCATTAAACTGCCATCTTTTTGTCATTTAGCCTCTATTGAACAAATCTTAGGGATCTTGTGAATCCATGGGCCTAAAGGGCTTCAAGAGTTATCCACCATTTCTGTGGATAACCTTGTGTATTAACGTTATAAAACAAGTTCTACGCTAGGCGACAAGCGGCTTTGACTTTATTTGATGTGATTCTGGACTTTAAATTAATTTATAATAAATACAAGTGGTTAAATAAAATCAAGCCTTCAATTTGTATTTGAGATACGGCATAAAAATGCAATAGCATAAAATATAAAGTTTCAAAAAGGTCAAGCACTTTTTTGGGGATAACATTTCTATAAACATATTAGAACGGAGAATAACAGAAAATTTAGCTTCAATACTTGAAGCTGGTTTTTTATCCAGTATCATAATGGGAGAAACTAGTTAAGGGGCGTTAATATGAGTAAGGATTTTAAGCTGTATTCTGATTTTCAGCCGGGAGGGGACCAACCCGAAGCCATCCATAAGTTAAGGGAAGGGCTACAAGATGGACTTGCTCATCAAACCCTATTAGGGGTAACGGGGTCCGGTAAGACGTTCACTATTGCCAACGTTATTGCGCAAGAGAACCGGCCTACCATGTTAATGGCGCATAATAAAACCTTAGCGGCACAGCTTTATAGCGAAATGAAAGCCTTCTTCCCAGACAACGCTGTGGAATATTTCGTTTCTTACTATGACTATTATCAACCTGAAGCTTACGTCCCAAGCTCAGATACTTTCATTGAAAAAGATGCGTCTGTAAACGAACACATTGAGCAAATGCGATTATCTGCGACCAAGGCCTTACTCGAACGCCGTGATGTGATTGTGGTGGCTTCTGTCTCGGCTATTTACGGTTTGGGTGACCCTGACAGCTACTTAAAAATGATGCTGCACCTGACGGATGGCATGATTATCGACCAACGCTCAATTTTAAGGCGTTTAGCAGACTTGCAATATACGCGGAATGACCAAGCTTTTACGCGAGGGACTTTCCGAGTTCGTGGTGAGGTTATCGATATTTTTCCTGCGGAATCAGACGAGTATGCCTTACGTGTTGAGTTGTTTGATGACGAAGTTGAACGGTTGTCATTATTTGACCCATTGACAGGGCAAATACAACATCGTGTCCCTCGTTTCACCGTTTATCCAAAAACGCACTATGTCACACCGAGGGAGCGTATTCTCGAAGCAATGGAACAAATTAAGGTTGAATTAGCGGATAGACGAAAAGTATTACTAGAAAACAATAAATTACTTGAAGAGCAACGTATTACTCAACGAACGCAATTCGACTTAGAAATGATGAATGAGCTCGGTTATTGTTCAGGTATTGAAAACTATTCACGCTACTTATCGGGTCGTGCTCCTGGCGAGCCGCCGCCGACACTATTCGATTACTTACCCGCAGATGGCTTGCTGGTGGTGGATGAATCTCACGTTACCATCCCGCAAATCGGTGCGATGTACAAAGGGGATCGCTCAAGAAAAGAAACCTTAGTTGAATATGGGTTTCGTCTCCCTTCTGCTTTAGATAACCGCCCAATGCGCTTTGAAGAATTTGAAGCCTTAGCCCCTCAAACTATTTATGTGTCGGCTACTCCGGGTAACTACGAGCTCGATAAATCAGGCAATGAAGTGATTGAGCAAGTTGTTAGGCCTACTGGCCTACTTGACCCGATTATTGAAGTCCGCCCAGTTACTACCCAAGTGGATGATTTATTGTCTGAAATCCGTATCCGTGTGCAGAAAAATGAGCGTGTATTAGTCACCACTTTAACAAAACGCATGGCAGAAGATTTAACGGAATATCTCGAAGAGCACGGTGAGCGAGTGCGTTATCTTCACTCAGATATCGATACAGTCGAGCGTGTGGAAATTATTCGTGACCTGCGACTTGGTGAGTTTGATGTACTGGTTGGGATCAACTTATTAAGAGAAGGCTTGGACATGCCAGAGGTCTCTCTAGTGGCTATTTTGGACGCGGACAAAGAAGGTTTCTTGCGTTCAGAACGTTCGCTTATTCAAACCATAGGGCGTGCGGCTCGTAACTTAAATGGTAAGGCAATCCTCTATGGAGACAGGATAACCAACTCCATGCAAAAAGCGATTGCAGAAACAGAGCGTCGCCGTGCTAAACAAATGGCGTTCAACGAAGAGCATGGCATCGTTCCACAAGGTTTGAATAAGAAAATCGGTGATATTCTGCAAATTGGTCACAAAGTGGGTGGTAAAGGAAAAAACCGCACGAAAGACAATGGTAAAAATAATAATTCGGTTGATATCCAATCGATGTCGACAAAAGAGCTGGAGCAACGGATTTCGCAACTTGAAGCGCAAATGTATAAGCATGCTCAAGATCTTGAATTTGAAGCGGCTGCGCGAGTCCGAGATGAATTGCAGGAGATTCGCTCCCAGTTTATCGCTAATTCATAATTTTCTTCATACTTCACGCTGTGGGGGTGTTGGCTGCGTTTAGTCACTCGGGTCACATATTTATGTATGCTCCCCGAGCTGCCAACACTTGCCGCCTACCCACAACGCAAAGTATTTTGAAAATAGATTTTGTGGAAATACGGGAAACAAAGGGCTAATTTTAGGGAAGGTTTTCCGCTGCGGGTATTTAGCAGCGGAATGGCGGTTGGGGATTATAACAAGTTGATGGTTTCTTCGATGGCTTGCAGTAACAGCTTTCTATCATGGCGATAGGGAATATCGTCAGCTTCGAGTACCCGTTGAATTATTTTGCGTTCAGGGCTGATATTGCTTGTTTGTGTGCGAGGACCAAGGATTAACGCATCAATTTTTTGGCAACCAATATAATGTTCCATCATTTTTAGTTTGTCAGGCAAAGACAGGTTTGCTGCTGGGGAGCTAATTTCTTTCGCTAAATTACCAATATAAATCATCGGGGCTTTACATTCGCGCAGTGCAGCTGCAATTTCATCCAAAAGCAATAATGGCATTAAACTGGTAAAAAAGCTGCCGGGGCCGATAATAATTAAGTCTGCTTGGTGGATAGCCTGTAAGGCTTCTTTCGTTGCCTTTACTGTCGGGTATAAGCGTAATTCTTGCGGGATTTCATGCAGGGCATCAACATTCACCTCACCGTATACTTCATTGCCCATTTCATCGATAGCCATTAAATCAACAGGGGATTCTGACATCGGGATCAACTGCGCATCAACTTTTAGCATATTACGGATAAGATTTATGGCTTCTAGCGGGCGTACACTTAGGTGGTCTAATGATTTTAACATTAAATTACCTAAATTATGCCCTGAAAGCTCACCATTACCGCTGAAACGATATTCAAACATCGCAGAAGCAATGGATGGCTCAGTAATTAGCTGATTTAAACAGTTACGCATATCCCCCCAAGCGATCCCGCCTTCAGAGCGACGAATACGACCTGTTGAGCCCCCATTATCGGTTGTGGTGACAATACCCGTTAAACGAGAACCTAAAGAAGAAAGTGAAGACATCACGCGACCAAGTCCATGCCCGCCACCTAGAGCGACAACATGCCTGAGATCCGCCAGACTGCAATTCGGCATAGTGTTCCTATATCAGTTAATTTTCAGTACTTATAAAAGCAAGTAAACCAGCGAGTTACGAAATGCGTTTTTTTACGCTAAGCCCGTTTTATGGCGACCAAAATAAATTGGGCGTTAATCTACCATAAAACATCATTCTTAGCTTAAGTACTGTGACAAAAAACAATAAAAGAGACGATTCTGTATTGATGTGAGTCTTAGAAGGAAAAATGCACTAGGGAGTTTTCATTTTAAATTATTATCTATATTATGTAAATAATTCTCATTTTCATTGTTTATTTATGGATCAATATGTCTGATTCAGAATTACAGCGCCTGTTTGCTCGCCATTCATCGTCGTTATGCCGTTATCTGAATATGTATCTTAAAGACCATAATTTAAGTATGGATATCACGCAGGAAAGCTTTGCTCGAATGGCAGAGTTAATGAAAACATCAACTATTCAAGATGTTGACGCGTATTTGTATCGAATTGCGAAAAACCTGATGATTGACCATTTCCGGCTACAGAAAAAACAACAATTAATGGCGATCAGTGACCAACAATGGCAAGAGATCCCATCACGGGTAAAAGGCCTTGAAGCCACTGTTATTCATGATCAACAACTCGCACAAATTCAGAATATTATTCAATCTTTGCCGCCCAGGACTCAGGAGATATTTCGCTTGCATCGAGAAGAAGGATTAGCTCAAACGGAAGTGGCGCAGCGCTTAAATATTTCATTAAGCACAGTCGAAAAACATTTAGCCAATGCATTGGCAATGCTAATTCATAAATGGAGAGACTAGTCATGAAGCCATCTGATAGTCCATCTGAAATTGAAAACAAAGCCGCAATGTGGGTTGTTAAAACCACGCAACGAGAGCTGACGTCGCAAGAAAATGAAGACTTTCAGTCTTGGCTGAATGCGTCAGAGCAACATACGTCTACATACTATCGTGCACGGCAATTATGGGCATTAACGGCCAATAAACCGCGACAACAAACAGCAGATAATCAACAGGGAATGAATAAGAAGAGGCAGCCTCGCTATATTGGTTTATCAATAGCGGCGGTTGTACTAGTGAGTGTGTTATCCATGTCAATTTGGTATTTTCAATATACACAGCCAGCGGATTACTATGCGAAAACCGGTGAAATACAGCATATTACCTTACCTGATGGTAGCCGTGTTGACCTCGACAGTGGTGCGCAATTGCAATTAGCATTTAGCCCGCAGTATCGGCAAGTTAATTTATTACGAGGGCGTGCTTATTTTACTGTTGCACCAAAAACGGATACGGAACCAAGGCCTTTTCAGGTTATGGCGAAAAATGGCATAACTCAGGCACTTGGCACTGAGTTTTCAGTTGATAATGAAAATAGCAAAGTGGCGGTCAGCGTTTATCAACACAGTGTAAAGGTGTCACTATTATCAGGGCAGGAAATGGTCATTCCAGCAGGCAATTTTACTCAATATCAATCAGATATAACGCCTATGACTTCCATGGTCAACTCACATTCTGCGGTATGGCGAGAAGGACAAATTATTTTTCAGCAGCAAACCTTTCCGGAGGTTATCGCTGAAATAAATCGATACCGTGACAAGCAAATTATTTTATTGACTGAGGAAAGAGTAGGGCACATTAGTGGTGTACTGCAAATTAATACACTTGATAGTGGGCTAACGAATTTGGTGTCATCGTATGGCTTATCCGTTTATGAAATTCCATTTTTCACTTTAATATATTGATTATTAATAATTAATATAGATATCGAATAATAATAAATTATTTTATAAATATTTATTTACGGGTTTTCCTAATTTCTGCGTCTTAATCTAAGTGATTATGATTTTTATTACCATTATCATTTTAGGGATGGGAAATGACTCAAAAAAAGCACCACTATAAAAAAGCAACACTCTGTGTTCACCTTGCATTATTTACGTTACCTGCATTTTCATTTTTCAATCTAGCACAGGCTAACTCAGCGGTAGCATCCGCACAGCAGGAAATAACATTTTCTGTTGCTGCAGGCTCACTTGAAAATGCTTTGCTGCAATTCGCCTGGCAAGCAAAGGTAGAAATTATCATTCAGAGCCGAGAAATTAATGACTTACAAAGTCAAGGCTTGAAAGGAAGCTTTACGCTACAGGAGGGATTACGTCGATTAATTGGTTCAAACCCTGTGCAATATCAATTACAAAATAACCGAATAACCATTGAGCGTATCGCGCCTACTACTGGTGATTCGGTGATTAAGCTAGATAATATTACTGTCACAGCAAGCCAGATCCAACAAGGGGATTGGGTATATAACAGTCCATCATCCGTCAGTGTGATTAGTAAAAAACAAATTGATGACCGCCCACCAAAGCACATAGCTGATGTGTTAGAGCTAACGACAGGTGTCTATTCGAGTGTTAGCCAACAAGACCCTTCTTTATCTGTGAATATCCGTGGAATACAGGATTATGGCCGCGTGAATATGAATATTGATGGGATGCGGCAAAATTTTCAAAAAAGTGGTCATGGCCAGCGCAATGGTTCGATGTATATCGACTCAGAACTGCTTTCTGGTGTGGAGATACAAAAGGGCAATACAAGTGGAATGGGAAGCGGTGGAACCTTAGGTGGTGTGGCAACCTTCAATACTGTCAACGCGTCTGATTTTTTATCAAAAGATAAAACCTTTGGTGGAAAATTACATGCGAGTACGGGGTCAAATAATACTCACTTTATTGGCAGTAGTGTGCTGGCATTAGGGAATGAAAACGCGGATTTATTGTTTGCGGCAAGTGAACGACGTCTTGGGGATTATAAACCAGGAACTCACGGTGATATTGGTAATATTCGAGTCAATAATGGAGCAGGGCATTATGATGAACTTGCGCACCAATTAAAACACACTCGTATAAATGACAGTAATTACCGAATGACCTCTTATTTGGCAAAGGCCGGCTGGAATATAAGCAACGAGCAGCGTTTGCAATTCAATTACTTAGAAACCAAAGTGGCAACACCAAATGCAGGAACGTTAACGAACTTAGGTAGCTCGTGGCCTTATAAGCTAGGGTGGAAAAGTAGCGGTTTCAGTGATGTAACAGCCAAGAATTATTCCCTTGATTACACTCAATTTAGCGATAACCCATGGAGCACCGAGCTAAAAGGAAAAGTGTATTTTGTTGATACTAAAGACAATACAGACACCTATTCCACTAGCCAAATTTATAATAATGGCTACCAGATGGACACTCGAGTCAAAACGGTAGGGATACAGCTTGAAAATCATTCAGAAATTGAATTTAACCATAACAATGTATTAAAAGCGCATTATGGTTTGGAAACGTTCCAAGACAAAGCGAGTAGTAGTTCGACACGTGAAGCGGCTAGTGGAGTGACACCGGACGGAAAACGTTCATTGAGCTCACTTTTCACTAATTTAACTTATGAATACGATGATTGGTTAACATTAGAAGGGGGAATGCGTTATGACTATTATTCTCTCAAAGGCCAAACTAGCATGAGTTATGCAGTGCTTCCTTATACCAAAGACAATCCATGTACAGGAAGAAGATTACGTGATTGCAAGGTTGTCATGACGACGGAAAATTGGGATGTTGATAACTCAGAAGGGGCATTTTCACCCCATATTCGCTTAGCGGTACGTCCTAATCTGGAATGGATGGAATTGTTTACCAGTTATGGGCGGTCATGGCGCCCGCCAGCGATTACAGAAACGTTAACCACAGGAAGTGCTCACAGTAGTTCGACTCAATTCCCCAATCCGTATTTAAAACCTGAGCGTTCAAATGCTTGGGAAGTGGGTATGAACATCAATTATCCGCAATTGTTTATCGAAGAAGACCGATTTGTGGCGAAAATTGCCTATTTTGATACACGTGTAGATAACTACATTAACTTAGCGATTGACCGTAAAAAGCCAGGGATGGTTAGCCCTAATATTGGAAATGCGGCTTATAGCAACAACTTGGTTGCGACCCGTTTTAGAGGGGTTGAATATCAACTAAATTACGACGCAGGTTTTGTGTATGCAGACCTGACCTTTACCCATATGATTGGCAAAAATAAATTCTGTTCACATCCCGCATGGTTAGGCGGCGTATTGAAGTATGGTGAGGACGTTGGTCCCGGTAACTGGTATGTTGAGCCAAATGAGGCATCAAACAACCATGTGGATTGTGACAGCAGCGCCATTTTTAGTAGTGCAGCGAACCTACCCGGTGACCGTGGTTCCTTTACATTAGGGGGGCGAGCGTTTGATAGAAAACTCGATGGTGGTGTAGTCGTTCGTTTCACGCCAGGTTTTCAAGACTACTCAGCGGAATCAAATTACCCTTACTTAGCTGACTGGCCTAAATATACATTGATTGATTTATACGCAAGTTATGCGTTAACCGATAATTTAACTATTCGAGGAAATGTTGAAAATTTGACCAACCGGGCGTACGTGGTTAGTTATGGGGAAAGCTTGGCCAATACGTTAGGTAGAGGGCGAACAGTGTCGGGCGGGATAGAGTACCGTTTCTAAATACACGTCATACATTACGCTGTGGCGTTTTGGTTAATAAATTTTGTGCCTTACTATTTATTTTTAATTGATATGCCAATTATTCAGTTTGAAATATCGGTTTGATAAGCGTTGAGTGCTGATATTTATAACGTAAACAATTAGATGGGGAGCTTGCTCCCCATTTTAGATCTATATCAATAAATGTTTAATTAAATAGTTAGAGATGTTAATCAATTAGCATGAAATTATGCTTTTTAAAGCCATCTAAAATGCAAAATTATCAGTGATAATAATAGCTTCGGTGATTCTATAATATCTTTTGTAAGTCGTTGTATGTAATAGTATATATCGAATTGTAATTCGCTTTTTCAATTTCTATCGGCTAGAATCCTTACATAAATTAAGTGAACAGAGTGACGCATTTTACAGTTTAAAATCAGTGACTCGGTTCCAAATAAAACTCCTAGCCTTTGCGTCTAAGTTTGAACGACTGAATATGATGCACTGGCCGTGGCCTAGAGCCACCAGGGTGCAAGATAGAAATGTCTGCATCTCCCGTACTTGGAAAGGTGTGATTATGCAGCAACTCGTCGATCAATTTGACCGGAAATTTTACTATCTCCGGCTTTCTATAACAGATGTTTGCAACTTTCGTTGCACATACTGCCTACCCGATGGTTACAAGCCAAGCGGTCGCAATGAATTCTTAACATTAGATGAAATTCGTCGTATCAGTACGGCATTCGCAGAATTAGGCACAGAAAAAGTGCGTATTACGGGCGGAGAGCCGACTATGCGCAAAGATTTCAGTGATATTATTGCTACCATCAATGAAAATGAATCGATCAAAAAAATCGCCGTGACAACCAATGGCTACCGTATGGCGAGAGATGTGCATGAATGGAAAGCCGCAGGGTTAAACGCGATCAATGTGAGCGTTGACAGCTTAGATCCACGCCAATTTGCGGCGATCACGGGACAAGACAAATTCTTTCAGGTGATGAAAGGTATTGATGCTGCTTTTGAAGCTGGCTTTGAAAAAGTCAAAGTGAACGCGGTATTAATGAAAAATGTCAACGATATCGCTTTGAAGTCATTCCTAAACTGGATCAAACATCGTCCTATTCAATTACGCTTTATTGAGTTAATGGAAACCGGCGACGGCAGTGACATCTTCCAGCGATTTCATATTTCGGGCGAAACCATTCGCGATCGCTTAATTGAAGAAGGCTGGTATATGCTTCCTCGCTCTCGTAGTGACGGGCCAGCTCAAGTCTTTAGTCATCCAGATTACCAAGGCGAAATCGGGCTTATCATGCCGTATGAAAAAGATTTTTGCCAAAGTTGTAACCGCTTACGAGTTTCCTCACTAGGAAACCTACATTTATGTTTATTTGGTGAAAATGGTATTCCGCTGCGTGATTTATTGGGGGCAGATGACCAAAACGAAGCGTTAAAAGCCCGTATTCAGCGAGGCTTACACCATAAACGAGAAACCCATTTTCTGCATATGGGTGATAGCGGAATTACACCAAATTTATCCGTAATCGGCGGTTAACTCTTTTTTATTTCAGGAGAAAATATGTCCCAACTGACTCACCTCAATGCGTCGGGCGAGGCGCATATGGTTGATGTTTCAGCCAAAGCTGAAACTGTCCGTGAAGCTCGCGCAGAAGCTTATGTCACTATGAACCCAGCAACTCTAACGATGATTGTTGACGGTAGCCATCATAAAGGAGATGTGTTTGCCACGGCGCGTATTGCGGGTATTCAAGCGGCAAAAAATACCTGGCAGCTTATCCCATTATGCCACCCACTGCTGTTAACCAAAGTTGAAGTGATACTCAAAGCGGAACCTGAGCATAACCGAGTTCGTATTGAAACTTGTTGCCGATTAACAGGGAAAACAGGGGTAGAAATGGAAGCATTAACTGCTGCATCCGTTGCTGCTTTGACGATTTATGACATGTGTAAAGCAGTGCAAAAAGATATGGTGATTGGCCCTGTTCGTTTATTAGAAAAAACAGGCGGTAAGTCTGGACATTTTAAGGTGGAATAATGATCACAGTATTATTTTTTGCTCAAGTACGTGAGCTAGTCGGAACAGAACGCTTAGAACTCACTGACACTTATCAAAAAGTTGAAGACTTACGTCAAGCGCTTTCACAAAAAGGCGATCGCTGGGCGTTGGCACTTGAAGATGGCAAATTACTTGCCGCTGTTAATCAATCATTTGTTTCACTTGACCACCCACTCTCAGAAGGGGACGAAGTGGCCTTTTTCCCACCAGTCACTGGGGGATGATATGGAAAACACCCATATTGCAGTACAAACAGAAAATTTTAGTGTTGGTGAGCAATACCAATGGCTTGCTCAATGCGATAGTGATGGTGCAGTTGTGACTTTTACGGGGAAAGTACGTAACCATAATTTAGGTGACAGTGTTGCGGCATTAACACTCGAACACTACCCGGGAATGACAGAAAAAGCGTTAACAAATATAGTTGTAGAAGCAAAAGAGCGTTGGCCATTGCAGCGAGTCAGTGTGATCCACCGTATTGGTACCTTACAACCTGGCGAAGAAATTGTTTTTGTTGGGGTGACGAGTGCCCATCGAAATGCAGCATTTCAAGCCGCTGAATTTATTATGGATTACTTAAAAACCAAAGCACCATTTTGGAAAAAAGAAACACTACCTGAGAATGAGCGTTGGGTGGAAGCGAAAGAAACCGACGAGGCGTCTGCAAACCGCTGGTAATCGCACTTTTTCCTCTGAAAAATACGAATTTGCTGAATGGTATTGTCAAAAGAATGTGTTAGACTTTGGTTAATTTCTCCGATTGCAGTATTTTTACTGGGTCGATTTTTCTTTTAGCGAAAGGGTAACCATCATGGGTCAGTTTGATCAACGTAATGATTCTCTTGTCCAGGGTGCCAATACTGGCGTTCAGGCATTTATGTCGCAAGTATACGGCTGGATGACAGTCGGTCTACTGCTGACAGCTTTTGTTGCATGGTATTCAGTTAGCAGTGGTTTGTACTACACCATTGCAACCAATAAAATTCTCTTTTTTGGAATGATCATTGCTGAGCTCGGTTTAGTGATGGGGATTTCATTCCTACTGCAAAGAATTAGTGGCATGGCAGCAACGGGCATGTTTATGCTCTATTCATTGCTCACCGGCTTAACGATTTCAGTTATTCTTGCGGCGTATACCGGTGAGTCCGTTGCGGGCACATTTGTCATTACAGCAGTAATGTTTGGTGCATTAAGCTTCTACGGCTATACCACTAAACGTAGCTTAACAGGTATGGGTAACTTCCTGTTTATGGCGCTGATTGGTATTGTTGTCGCTTCTTTGGTTAACATCTGGCTGCAAAGCACCATGATGTATTGGGTGATCACATACGGTGGTGTTTTACTGTTTGCTGCTTTAACCGCGTATGACACACAAAAACTGAAAGAAATGGGTTCACAAATTGATGAAAACGACAGAGAAACAATGCGTAAATACTCTATCATGGGTGCATTATCTCTGTATTTAGACTTCATTAACCTGTTCTTAATGTTACTGCGTATCTTTGGTGACCGCCGCTAATTTGGTTGGCATTCCTCATTACTCCATGAAATGAGGGGATAGCAGTCGTTAAAATTGAAAGCCCTTGTTACTTCGGTAGCAAGGGTTTTTTGATCTAAATACTATCGTAAAATATGATTTGAATATTATTAGTTTGTTTGTAATTCAAGATGTTAATGGTAGTTTCTGCACTTTTAGTTGCACTTCCAAAGCGTAATGTTATTTCTTTATGATCACGCTATTTTCTTCCTAAATAAATAATAAGCCACTGAACTGGTGATTATCGCAATGATAAATAATGGCCATAAACTATGGAAGATAACTGAAAAATCAGCATTTTTTAGGTATATCTGTTTGGTGATTTCAGTGAAATGGCGAATTGGGTTAATCCAAGTAATTTGTTGCAGCCAAACTGGCATGTTCTCGACTGGGGAAATATAACCTGATAACAGCACCGCTGGCATCATAAAGACAAATACCCCAATGAATGCTTGTTGCTGAGTTGAACACAGTGCTGAAATGAGTAAACCAAACCCTACCAATGACAATCCGTAAAATAACATGGTGGCATAAAAGAGGAGCAAGGAGCCAGCAAAAGGAATTTGATAGCAAAATATCCCAATAACTAGGACTAAACTCGCCTGTGCAGTCGCAACGATCAACGCAGGTACCGCCTTACCAATAAATATTTGCCAAGTGGTTAGGGGAGAAACGAGTAATTGGTCAAGGGTGCCTTGTTCTCTTTCCCTCGCGATAGAAAGCGATGTCACAATCAATACCCCAATCGTTGTTATTAAAGCTACCAATGAAGGCACAATAAACCATTTATAATCTAAATTTGGGTTGTACCAATTACGAACGATTAATTCACTGTTGTTTGGTACAGGCTGTGATTGAGTTAACTCATGTTGGTATTGAGTGACAATTTGTGCAACATAGTTTGCTGCAATTTGCGCACTATTTGAATTACGTCCATCAAGAAGTAACAGCATATTAGCATTATGGCGACTCGCAATATCAGCACTAAAATTTTGCCCAAAACGGACAACCAGCAGTGCTTTGCGATTATCAAGCGTTTCACGAATATCGTATTCATTCTTCAATAATAAAACGTGAGAAAATGCACTGGCTTTGGCGAGACGTTGCGTCAGCTCGATAGAATGCTCACCATTGTCTTGGTCAAAAATAGCAATAGTTGTGTTAGTCACCTCAAGTGTGGCGGCCAGAGGAAATAAAATCATCTGAAATATCACGGGCAAAATGAGGATAACCCGTGTTTGCGGTTCTTGAAGTAATGATTGAAGTTCTTTCATAATTAAAGTGTATAGACGATAAAACATAACGTCACCTCAATCCAAACGACGGCGAGTTTTTAGCGCCGTCAGTCCAATAAATAGTATTGCAGATGCGATTAATAGCAGGAAATCTATCAATAAAACAATATAGATATCACCGGCAAGAAAGAGTGTTTGTAAGCTACTGACAAAATACCGGGCAGGGATAAAATAAGTCACAGCCTGAATAATGGCTGGCATGCTATCAATTTCAAAAATAAACCCAGATAACATAATGGCAGGTAAGAAGGCGGCATTCAGAGCGACCATCGCTGCATTAAATTGGTTACGAGTAATTGTTGAAATCAATAACCCCATTCCCAGTGCGGTTGCCAAATAAAGACTGGTAATGACAAATAAGACCAATAGAGAGCCGCGATAAGGTACCTCTAAGATAAATATGGTGACAAACATGCATAACACCATCACAAAAGTACCGAGAACTTGGTAAGGCAATAATTTTGAAAGCAATAATTCAGTTTTAGTAATCTGAGTTGACAGTAATGCTTCCATCGTGCCACGTTCCCATTCTCTTGCGATAACTAAGGAGGTCAAAATAGCACCAACTACGGTAATAATGATACTAATTGCCCCTGGAATAATAAAATGCTGACTAATTGCAGCTTCATTAAACCAATAGCGCATATTGAGCTCAATTAAGGGTTCTGTTGAGTAGCCTTTATTTTCCCCTTGTTGAATTAGCCACGTTTGCCACACACCTTGGGTATAAGCTTGTACAAAGTTAGCGGTATTCGGTTCGCTACCATCAGTAATGACTTGAATTGCGGCATAGCCTTGATTTTGCAGTAATTGGGCTGAGAAATTCACTGGAATGACGATAATGCCGCGAATTTCCCCTGCTTGCATTTTATCGATTAATAAATGGCGGTTATCACTAATGGTGGCATCAATAAATGGTGAACCCGTGAAGGTATCAACCAATTCACGTGCTGGCGAACTTTGTTGCTCAAGTAAAATACCGACACGTAATTTACTTGAATCTAAATTGATACCGTAACCAAAAATAAATAACAACATCAATGGGATAACTACAGCGATAAGGGCGCTGCTAGGATCGCGAACAATTTGTTTACTTTCTTTCCAGCACAGCGCTTTAAGCCTACGCCATGAAAAATGGGAAGCGGAGCGAGTCATTGAGCCTCCTGTTGCTTATCATAATTCATGATAAGCTCAATAAATGCATCTTCCATGGATGGGTCAGGGTTTTCAGTGCTGGCGACTTGCTGTTTCAGTTCATCAGGGGTTCCCGCCGCAATAATTTTTCCATGGTAAACCAGCCCGATACGGTCACAATATTCTGCCTCATCCATAAAGTGAGTCGTGACCATAACGGTAACGCCTTTATCAACCATGCCATTGATATGTAACCAAAATTCTCTACGGGTTAGTGGATCAACGCCTGAGGTTGGCTCATCTAAAAATAAGATATCAGGCTCATGCATCAATGAGCAGGCGAGGGCTAAACGTTGTTTATAACCCAAAGGGAGGGATTCAGTAACCTGATTGATAATCGGTTTGAAATTAAAAGCCTCAACCATTTCTTGGATTTTTTTGGTTTGTTGTTGATGATGCAAACCATAAACACCTGAAAAAAATTTCAGGTTTTGCCCTACTTTTAGGTTGCCGTACAGCGAGAACTTTTGTGCCATATAACCAAGGTGCTGTCTGACTTTGTTTGAACTTGTTTTTAAATCCATTCCAAGAACGAGTGCTTGCCCATCTGTTGGCTTCATTAACGCACACATCATTTTAAAAGTCGTCGATTTTCCTGCACCATTTGGTCCCAATAAACCAAAAATTTCTCCACGTTTAACTTGAAAATTTACGGTATCAGTTGCCGCAAATTGGCCAAATTTTTTGGTTAAATTACGCGCTTCTATGACGGTTTCTTCAGGATTAGGCGGAATTTGCGGTACGATAGCGGCTAATTCTGAACGATGAGATGGACCTCCACCTAACAAGTCAATAAACGCATCTTCAAAACGTGGCTGTGCCTCAATGAGTTTTCCATCTGCCATATTTAATGCAGTTAATAAATTCGCTTGTGAAGCATTAGGTTTCAAAATTAAGCGAATATAGCGTCCTTGGATCACGCCATCGGTGGTTTCAGGTAATACGAGTGCATTTTGCAATACCGTGCGTTTTTGTGAGGCAGGTACATCAAGTAAAAACGAACGTCCGGCCATTTTTTGAGTCAATAATTCGGGTTTTCCTGCATAAAGCTGTTTGCCTTTATTTAACAGCAGCACATTTTTACATTGCTGAGCTTCATCTAAATAAGAAGTACTCCAAAGAATTAGCATTCCATCATCGGCAAGAGTATGAACCATTTGCCATAATTCGCGTCGAGCGATGGGGTCAACACCAACACCGGGTTCGTCGAGTAAAAGAACTTTGGGTTTTCCTAATAATGTACAGGCCAATCCGAGTTTTTGCTTCATTCCTCCCGATAACTTACCAGCTAGCCTATCGGTAAAAGGAGCTAGGCTGGTGAAAGAAAGCAGTTGTTGGTAGGTTTTTTGCCGCTCTTCGCCGAGTACCCCACGCAAATCTGCGTATAAATTTAAATTTTCTTGTACGGTCAGGTCTTCATATAAACCAAATTTTTGGGGCATATAGCCAAGGTCGGCTCGCATAGCAATGCTGTCGTCGATAGGGTCAAGCCCCATCACGCTAATTTTCCCTGCATCTGGCTTTAATAGTCCTGCAATCATACGCATTAAGGTTGTCTTTCCTGCACCATCAGGACCGACAAGGCCAGTTACAGAACCCCCATGAATATCAATTGTTAAGCTTTCAACGGCTGGAGTATCCAAGCCAACAAATGTTTTCTCGACATTGGATAGGCGGATACTGTAATCATCACTCATAGCAAACTCTTACTGTTTATTATCAGCAAATTGAATAGTTACTGGCATTCCTTGACGTAAAGCATCATCAGCATCATTGACGACGATACGTAGTCGATAGACTAAGTCGGTTCTTAAATCCGGTGTTTGTACGCTTTTAGGAGTAAATTCGGCTGTAGGGGAAACAAAACCGATGGTGCCATGGTAAGGCTGATTTGGGCGGCTATCTGTATACAGTAAGACTTCTTTACCGGGGATGGCATCACCGAGGTGCGGTTCACTCACATAGGCTCGAACCCAAACTGGATTAGTTAAAGTGACGCTAAAGACGGTATTACCTGCACCGATGATCGTGCCCGGCTCTATTGCTCGGGTTAAAACAGTTCCAGAGGAAGGTGCAGTTAAAACGGTATCTTGTAAGTCGAGTTCAGCTTGAGCAACAGCAGCTTCGGCTTGTAGCCATTCGCCTCGCGCAGCGGCTATTTCTTCTTGGCGAAAGCCACTTTGGTATTGGTTCAGTTTATCTTGTGCTGCTTGAAGGGCGGCAAATGCTTGGTTTCGATTGTTCTTCGCGTTGTCTAAGTCATTAGCTGAAATCACGCGAGACGCAGCAAGCCCTTGCTGACGTTTATAGAAGTTGTCGGCATACTGCCAAGCAGCTTGTCTTTGCGCAACTTCAGCTTCAACTTGTGCAATCTCTTGAGTTCGGTAACCACTTTCTTTCAAAGCAAGTTGAGCTTTGGCGCTGTCACGTACCCCTTTGGCTTTATTTAAGGCATTGATGTAGGGGGCATCATCCAGTTGACCAAGTTGCTCGCCTGCAATAATTTTTGCGCCTTCATCAACGTTTAGGGATTTGAGCTTACCTGACACTCGAAAACCAAGATTTACTGTCCGGACATCTACATTGCCGTAGAGAGTTAATATTTTGTCTTGCTGTGATTGATAGTAGTAATAACCGCCAATTGCAGCACCGATTAATATGAGAATAATGAAAACAACAACAGAACGGTTTTTATTGCTCATAGCTAACCTTACTTAAAGAATCCACGATATGAAAACAAATTATGTTGTTAGAGGCCGCTGTTTTTAATGGAGAAATGTGGCTCAAGTTGCAATAAAATCATCAGCCTCTAGTTATTATCAATGTGAATGAATCACTTTAATATTTTTATCATATCACTTTTCATATTGTTTGCGATGGCGTAAGCCTGCTAATAATATATTTGTATGTTCAATAAGAACTTGATTAATAATTTTAAATTCATTTTCATTAATATGTTTCCAACCAGTTTGGCGTAATAACGTTTCTCGAGCAATACGAAATGAAAGCGTTTCGCCAAGGATTGCGTGTGTATGAATTAACGTTGTTAAATGATTGGGGTCAGCGCCAATATAAATCGCAATCAAGCGGTTTAGGCGCGAATGTATTGGGCCTAAAGCTTGTTCATGGATTATCGTATAGGCTTCGGTGGGGTTGAGTTGTTCACGTGCTAATATGCGAGAAAAGCTTAAATTTTTCTTTTCCAACTGAAAATGATTATAAGCAATGACTGTTTTTTGTAGTAAATCAAGTGCATTATCAGTTACCTGTACTGACAAAGGTTGATTTAGAAAATTGTCAATTGCTTGAAAAACATCATGGAAATCGTCCCTGATTGTTTTTGCGATAAGCTGAGCAACAGCTAAGTAAAGCCCTTCTTTTGATCCAAAATAATAAGAAATTGCGGCAATATTTTGCCCTGATGCCTGTGCGATTTTGCGTGTAGTAGCGCCATCAAGCCCTTGTTCTCCATATACATCAGCAGCAGTAAGAAGCAATTGCATTTTTGCATTTTCTCCTCGCAATGTTGACGATGAACTTGTATTCATAACCATTCCTTTAAAAATTCAGAATTAAATAACACCTAATTAGCTCTTAATGGCTTTTCATGTTAATAAAAAGTAAAAAACGACATCTCATAGTACCATGTAAGTATATATACTATACGAATGAGATTTTATATTAATTTATTAAGCAAACTAAATTAATATATTTATCATCTGCAAATAATGTTAGAATTTTACACAGTGTCGCACGGCAGTTTGCGCTTTTTCTTCTGACTCACTTCCCCCATAACTGCCACATTCAATTTGAAGCGGTGAAGCCCGGAGTAATTTAATTTGACTACTTTTTCAGACCTCGCGTTAAACGAGGAAATTTTGCTTGCCATTAATGAATTAGGTTATGAAAGCCCTACGCCTATTCAACAACAAGCTATCCCAGCCGTGCTTGCAGGAAACGACCTTTTAGCTAGCGCTCAAACAGGTACAGGTAAAACAGCAGGTTTTACATTACCAATTTTACAAAAGCTTATTACAACTCCTCGAGCAGGAAAGGATCGCAAGCCTATTCGCGCGTTAATTCTGACGCCAACAAGGGAGCTTGCAGCGCAAGTTGCTGAAAATGTAAAAGAATATAGCCGTCATTTACGTATTCGTTCTTTTGTGGTTTTTGGTGGGGTGAGTATTAACCCGCAAATGATGAAGTTACGTGGCGGGGTTGATGTCCTAATTGCAACTCCGGGGCGTTTATTAGATTTAGCGCATCAAAATGCAGTAGACCTTTCTCAGGTCGAAGTTTTTGTACTGGATGAAGCTGACCGTATGTTAGACATGGGGTTCATTCATGATATTCGTAGGGTGATTAATAAGTTACCTAAAAAACGCCAAAACTTATTGTTCTCAGCAACGTTTTCTGACGAAATCAAACAACTGGCGAATAAATTACTCAATAACCCGGTAACTATTGAAGTTGCTCCGCGAAACTCAGCTTCTGAGCAAGTAACTCAATATGTACATTTGGTTGATAAAAAACGAAAAGCGGAATTGCTTTCGTTTATGATTGGCCGTGAAAATTGGCAACAAGTCCTTGTTTTTACTCGTACAAAACATGGTGCAAATCGTCTTGCTGAGCATTTAAATAAAGATGGTGTTAAAGCTGCGGCTATTCATGGCAACAAGAGCCAAGGGGCGCGTACTCGTGCATTAGCTGACTTTAAATCTGGGGATATTCGTGTTTTAGTAGCAACGGATATCGCCGCTCGTGGTCTCGATATTGAACAGCTTCCTTATGTAGTGAATTTTGAGCTACCTAATGTTGCAGAAGATTATGTTCACCGTATTGGTCGTACAGGCCGTGCAGAAGCAACTGGAATGGCCGTTTCCTTAGTATGTATCGATGAGGCTAAGTTACTTAAGGATATTGAAAAATTATTGAAAAAATCGATTCCATTGATGGCGATTGAAGGCTATGAGCCCGACCCATCCATCAAAGCGGAGCCTATTCAAAAAACACCACAACGCAATGAACGTCGTTCAGGCGCTTCAGGTGATAGGAATCAAAGTAAAGCACCACGTCGTAGCAATGCACCATCGTCAAAGCCAAGTTCAGGGAAGGGGGCAGGCTCCCCATGGAAAAACGCACAGAAAAAAGTCAAACAGGGGCGTAGTGACAGTTAACCTCCCATAATCTTGTAGCTCTTTTTAATGTTAATAGCATTGGCTAGAGCTATTTGAAAAACCATTTCAAGCCAGTCTCTGGTCACTCCTGTCTTAGAATTTTTCCTGCTTATCAATTAAATAAACGGTATGATAAGCAGGAATTATTACGTTTTTTGTGAGCCATTTATGCTCGTTTTGTTAGCTCCTATGGAAGGAGTTTTAGACCCCCTAGTTCGTTGTTTATTAAGTGAAGTTAATAACTATGACCTGTGCATAACCGAGTTTGTTCGCGTGGTTGATACCCTTTTACCTGCAAAAACATTTTACCGTTTATGCCCTGAACTAAAGTATGGAAGCCGCACCCCTTAAGGGACATTAGTTCGTGTGCAACTATTAGGGCAGCATCCTCAGTGGTTGGCAGAAAATGCAAACCGAGCGGCTGAATTAGGATCTTGGGGAGTCGACTTAAATTATTGATGTCCCTGATTCATTCAATAATCGGCTACGCGATAGTGTGTATATTGATGATTTTAAAATTGAAAGCAAGTTTATCTATCCACCTGCATTTAAGCAACGTATCACGTTACGTGAAGCAGAATTACGGGAATGGAAAACTAGCGCAGACAATGCACCGATGCTGAAAGAGGTTATTCAATTACCGGATGGTAAAGGTGTTATTTTTGATAGAAACAAACCAACATCAAATGATGCGTATCGAATATTAGAAGCTCATGTGTATGTGAATCATATCGCATTTGTTATTACTACAAACATCAGGGATTTTTCTGATAAAAAGTACGAAAAAAAGAAATTGGTGTTTTTAGCTAGAGGATTTACAGAGGTTCAGTCAAATGAAAAACCAACAAAATTAATCGCAATGCAATCATTAATCTCTCGATTACAAGGTCGTTTAGATCACGAAATTCCGACGGAAAAAGGGGCTTGTATCCCGAATGGTTTTATTTTAGATAATAATGAAAAACCTAAGCAGCAAATTTCATTTATTTATGAAAATGATGAATTATTGCTTTCCGTTGAATCCGATAATCGTTTTGCTGGCTCTAATGATACCTTATTAAGCCGAAGTGCTGAGATAAATGCGGTTATACGTAAACAGAATAGAGAAACGATCAAGAACGGAAGTTTATCGCCTAATAATATTCCTTCACAAGAATGGTTAGTAAAAGGTGAACAAGAGGTCTATTCTGAAGTGGAAAACAAAAGAATACCCCATTTACCGTATTATAATTTTTTGTTCTTTGCTAATGAAACTAAGGGAACATTAAGCATTCCAAAGGTAGAG
Source organism: Providencia sp. PROV174 (assembly GCF_028480685.1). Classification (NCBI taxonomy): domain Bacteria; kingdom Pseudomonadati; phylum Pseudomonadota; class Gammaproteobacteria; order Enterobacterales; family Morganellaceae; genus Providencia; species Providencia sp. PROV174. Next base: position 106,736 of record NZ_JAMPOT010000010.1, on the reverse strand, counting down.
ATTGTTATAAATAACATCAATAAATTTTCAACATACAGTGAAGCTGAGATGGTTGAAATTTGGGATCGAATTGTTGGTTCTTTACGTTATAAACCGAATGCTTTTTGATAGTCTAAACCCCATATAGAATGCTATGTGAACTAGGAAATTTGCTTTTATTTTCAGTATGATTTTGTTATTCAGAGACGGAAAAGACGGTCAACTATTTTCGGAACATTGAAATATTCTGAAGCCATTTCATAGTTGTATCTGAGTATAAATAGACTATAACATTGCAGAAAAACTAGGGAGTAGCTCTGGGGCGAAAAATACCTGATTGCTTTGCATATGCTGGCTTAATGAAGTGAATTCTGAGGTCTGGAAGAACATATTACTACTGGTTAGCAACGTACGAGCCAACAAGTAAAAATGGCGGTGGACTAAGTTTTTTTGCTCATATAATATTTGAAAGGTGTGTTATATAAGCTAATTCGTTCAGGTAAATTATATTATTCAGACTAAGAAATTATCATCAAAGATGGTATTTATGAAGGCTTGCAACAAGTAGTAAACCAGTAATTTTGTGCGCTAATTTGAACTATTTGATGTTAAGAAAATATAATTTTACCGAATAATTAAAATTTTAAATATGTAGTGTGTTATGAGAGATCTATGCGTGTATTACTAGCCCCAATGGAAGGTGTCCTTGATTCTTTAGTTAGAGAAATTTTAAGTGAAGTAAATGACTATGACTTATGTATTACTGAATTTTTACGTGTTGTAGATCAGTTACTTCCAGTAAAATCCTTTTATCGGATTTGTCCTGAACTAGATAATAAAAGCTGTACACTATCAGGAACGTTAGTGCGTATTCAGTTACTTGGGCAGTTTCCTGAATGGTTGGCTGAAAATGCGGCTAGAGCTATAGAATTAGGTTCATATGGTGTCGATTTGAATTGCGGCTGTCCGTCAAAAGTGGTGAATGGAAGTGGTGGTGGAGCTACATTACTCAAAGACCCTGAGCTAATATACAAAGCGACTAAAGCAATACGTGAGGCTGTTCCTAGTGATCTCCCTGTAACAGTAAAGATACGTTTAGGATGGGATTCTAATGAACAAAAGTTTGAAATAGCAGATGCTGTTGAGCAGGCTGGTGCAACGGAAATTACGATTCATGGGCGAACAAAAGAAGATGGTTACAAAGCTGAACGTATTAATTGGCAAGCTATATGCGAAATTCGTAAAAGGTTATCAATTCCTGTTATTGCAAATGGCGAAATATGGGATTACTCAAGTTCTCAAAAGTGTCTAGAAATTACAGGTTGTGATGCCGTAATGTTAGGAAGAGGGGCATTAAACATTCCAAACCTTAGTCGAGTAGTGAAATATAATGAGCCTAAAATGAATTGGTTTGATGTAGTTAAGTTATTGCAAAAATACGTACAGTTAGAAAAGCAAGGGGATACTGGGCTGTATCATGTTGCTCGCATCAAACAATGGTTAGGTTATTTACGCAAAGAGTATAGTGAGGCTTCGGACCTTTTTACAGAAATTAGACAATTAAAAACGTCAAAAGATATAGCACAAATCATCCAATCTATATGAGAAAAACAATTTGGATATCAAATTTCCATAGATACCTTCAAGTTCCAGTTGAATTCAATATATTATTTTTCATCTATGGATGTTTAACTAATTGATTTTAATGATTGTTTTTTTGTTTTTTTGTTTTTTTGTTTTTTTGTTTTTTTGTTTTTTGTGATTTTCCACCGATCCATAGATTACATTGAGTTTAATAACTCTTATAATTGAGTGGCACTATTGTTCTAACATACACGTATGAATAAATGAGAATGTTATGAGTAGGGTTGATATGGAAGATAATAGAGTAATAATTGATAATTCGATTTATCCTATATTTATTGAGGTTAAGAACGAACAAAACATCGATTCTTTAGAATATTACGTTAAAAGTATACATCAATCAGTTACAATATCGTTGAGTGGAAAAAGCGCAATATTAAGAGTTTTCGATAAAAACAACCAAAAAGAGATCGAATATCACCCTCATCGCGATTTTGAGCGGCTTTATTCTCATATAAATTGTGTTATTACAATGAAGAATGGTGGGGAATTTTTAAAATAATATACAAAAGTTTGGTTAGGTTCTCAGAGAAAAAGAGCGGCACTTAATGGTATAGAGTTTGATCCTAAAAAAGATCCGTTAAGTATTAATAATCAAGTTTTCAGTATCTATCAAGGGTTCGGAATAAAGCCCGAGCCTAGTCAAAAAAGTGATATATCACCATGGCTAGAACTAGTTACAGTGATTTGTAATAACGACAAAGCTAAAATAGATTACTTAATTAATTGGCTTGCTCATTCAATACAAAAACCAGAAGAAAAACCTGGCGTTGCAATAGTTATGAGGTCTGGTCAAGGTTATGGAAAAGGATCATTGATGAAGCCTTTTTCATCAATATTTGGTGCTCATTACATGCATTCTACAAATAGCAAAGATATTAGTAGTAATTTTAATGCGGTATTAGAAAATAAATTGATGGTTTTTTTTGATGAGGCATTTGCAGGTACAAACCAAGCGACTGATATTTTAAAAGGTTTAATCACTGAAGATAAATTAAGAGTAGAAAGAAAAGGTTTCGATACTTATTTTGTGGATAATTATATTAGAATTGTTATGGCGTCAAATAGAGAAAATATTATTCGGTTTGAAAAATATAAACGGAGGTACTTATATATTGATGTGCCTGAAAGTAATAAGCAATCTATTGACAAATTTGATAAATACTATACTTGGGAAAAAAATGGTGGTGCAGAAAAGCTATTTGGCTATTTAAAAAATTTAAATATTGAAAATTTTAATCCAAGAGTGGCACCAAAAACAAATGAGTTAAATAGTATAAAAATGTATTCATTTAGTGGTTCTGAACAAATTTTATATCACATATTAAATGATGAAAACTCATTTAATGAGGTTTTCATTCAAAATAAAGATTGGGGTATGATTTATAAACAAACCCTGAGTTTAGCACAAATTTATGGCGTAAAAAAAGAACTAATAAATAATATAGCTTTAGGAAAACTATTAACTAAATTAGGTTTTAAGAAAAAAAGAAGAAGAACTTCTGAAGGCAGTACATATGAGTTCATTATTCCCTTTAAGGAAAATATAATGAACTCAATAAGAACAAAATTTGAAGAGGTAATGGGCTTTGATATTGAATGGTGCCTATTAAATGATCATTTGGAATTGGTGCCAAATAATTTGGAGGAAATTTTAATTGTTTAGTGAGAGATTTTTTATATTACTCAGACTAAACAATAATATATTATGATTCTATTTTTTAGTCTGATTGTTATTAAAAATAAATCATTATGAGTAATTATCAAAAAACTTCATAAACTGACTGTATACCTCTGTATAACCAAATTTTTTACTTAAATCTTCAATTGTAGAATTTATTATTTCATTCTTATCTGAAACTATTTTAGGTGCATTTAAAATTCCATTTTTAAAAGAAACAGTGAATTCAAATTTATTTGCTCGTTTAATTTTAGAAAAAATCAACTGTCTTGATCGAGTGGTTTTCAACCAAGAGATAGTAGCATAATGCTCACCAACAGCAATTATGGCATTTTTATATTTATCTTTAATAATTATCCAAAACTTTGGAGAGATTATTTCCATTTTACTTATTATTTTTTGTTGAGAGTTAAAGTCTATAGATTTTCTATGAATAGATGGTATTTCGTTATAGGATTTAGCATATACTATTTCAATTTTCTTTTGGTGAGTTCTAGTTTCAGTATTCCTGTCTTCTACATAAAAACTAGTTAGATTGTAATTAATTTTGATTTCAGGATTAGAACTTGGATTTTTTTAATTAACATAAAAAAGCCTTATTAGTTATTAGTTATTAGTTATTAGTTACTAATATTTATACTGGTTATAAAATAGATTTGGGCTTCAGCCCAACGGCGCTAGCCGTTATTTTAATAAACCGGTTAACGAGGGCAAAACATTGCCACGCCAAGAGTTTGATTGACGCACGAGGTGCGGCGAGCAAGCTCGCATTTTTGTTATGAGGGACGAATTACAAAAATAATTCAGGATACAAAATGGTTACATCCTGAATTTTAACTAATATTAAAAGGCTATATTTTATAATAAAAATAATACATTAATTTTAAACTTATACCAAAAAGGTTCATTTTTATAATTAAAAAATGAACTTTTTATACCAAATTTTATATAACTCTAGTCGTCAATTTTGGGATGAATAAATCCTCTATCTCTCCATCGTGCGACTACGTATTTCTCAAAAATTTTATCATCAGAAAGCTTTAAATTATCGGCATGGTCGGATATTATTATCTGAGGAATACACTTTGTCTCAGCTAATGTTGTATTGCAAAAATCTATAATTACATTGAAAAAATTTTCTACCGCATTAATATCATGGTTTAGTGAATCACTATCCTTATAAGACAAGTTTTCAGGTTCGAATTTAACATCAGAGTTATCAATACTAGGAAAATAAACTTGACTTGGTTGATCTAAAAATAATATAGGAGGTATTTTGCAATTATCTAGATAACAGAAAAGTTTTTGTAATGATAGGAATAGTGAAAGGTGGCAATAAAGCCAATTAGCTCCACTTCCCATAGATCTTAAATATGTATCCTACATAAACTTTGCCTGTCCATCAAAAACAGTCAATGGTCATGGTGATGGTGCGACTTTATTAAAGCAACCCGATTTAATCTATCGAGCCGCTAAAGCAATGCGAGAAGCAGTTCCAAAAGAGTTACCTATTTCGGTTAAGGTTCGTTTGGGATGGGATAGTTCTGAATTTGCTTATGAAATTGCAGATGCAGTTCAACAAGCAGGAGCAACAGAACTTACTGTCCATGGTAGAACCAAAGAAGACGGTTATAAAGCAGAGTGCATTAATTGGTCTGCCATTGGCGAAATCCGTCGTAAATTGTCGATCCCAGTGATTGCTAATGGTGAGATTTGGGATTATACAAGTGCACAGCGCTGCCTTGAAATCACAGGATGTGATGCTGTGATGATTGGCCGTGGAGCACTCAATACGCCAAACCTTAGCCGGGTGGTCAAATTTAATGAGTCTAAAATGCCTTGGGATCAAGTTGGCAAGTTGTTATTAAAGTATACGGAACTTGAAAAACAAGGGGATACAGGCCATTACCATGCTGCCCGAATTAAACAATGGCTAGGCTATTTACGCAAAGAATATCATCAGGCAGATGAACTATTTTCTCAAGTTAGATCGTTAAAAAATGCCCAACAGATTTCACAAGAGATAACTGAAATAGTGAACAATTAATTATGAATAATGTTAATTAGCAAGAATTTATAGTTGCGAAATTAACTTATAGGGTCTTTACTTAATTGGTAGGAGAGCGATTTAATTTACTTAAAGCTCTACTATTATATGAGAAAATTTTGACATTATAGTGAAATTACCGAGTCTGGGAGGCGTAAGATGGGTGTAATTGCTTGGATTATTTTTGGTCTAATTGCAGGTGTTTTAGCTAAGTGGCTGATGCCAGGTACTTATCACATGGGGTTCATTATGACCACCGTGCTGGGGATTGTTGGTGCCGTTGTGGGTGGTTACATCAGTACTTTCTTTGGTAAAGGAAAAGTTGATGGCTTCAACTTTGGGAGTTTTGTTGTCGCGGTCATCGGTGCGATTGTCGTACTGTTCTTAGCCGGGATATTTGCCAAATAGCCATTTTCTCTACTTGGTAAATGCTCATTCTATAAGCCACTTAAATATCGAGTGGCTTATATTTTTATGGGAGAAGATTACGACTCGATTGGCAGGCCGTTATCTTGCCCCCATTGGGCCCATGAACCATCATACAAACGCAGGTTTTGATTACCTAATAACGTTAATGCCATTAATACCACAGCAGCGGTCATTCCTGAACCACAGGTAGTCACAGAGGGTGCATGGATATCTACACCTTGCTTAGCAAAGATAGCTTTAAGTTGCTCTGGTGATTTGAATGTACCATTTTCCACCAGAAGATCCCATGGGACGTTTTTGCTCCCTGGAATATGCCCCATACGCAAACCCGGACGCGGTTCTGGCGCTCGGGCAAGAAAGCGTGGCTCTGCGCGAGCATCAATAATTTGAATTTTGCCTTGATTTACAATCTCAAGTACTTGCTCTTGATTCAGTGCGTTACTGTCTTTACGTGTGGCATGGAATTGCTTCGCAGCTGGTGGAGTGACTTCCCCTGACTGAACATCAAACCCAGCAGCTTTCCAAGCATCGATGCCACCGGCTAAAATTTTAACGTTTTTGCAGCCCATCGTGGTGAAAGTCCACCATGCTCTTGGGGATGAAAATAAGTTATTCTGCGAATAAATAATAACTTGGGTGTCATTGCCAATACCCATGGTACTAACTGCTTGGCTAAAAACTTCAGCACTTGGCAGCATATGGGGTAAATCACAGCTTTTGTCTGCAATTTCATCTTGGTGAAAGAATTGAGCGTTAGGAATATGTTCTTGTAAATATTGCTGGCGGCAATCATAAGGTGCGGTTGGTGGTGGAGAAGAAGCATCGAGCACAATGATGTTATCATCAAATAGATGTGAATTTAACCATTGTGGGGTTACGAAATAATCGTTGTACATAAGCTATCTCCATCCTGGGTTGCTAAATTATTTTAAAATTACTGAATTTGATTTGGTGCTGGCAGTGCTGAAGGGGATTGCGGTTGTCCTTGCTCAAGTGGTGTTGTTGAACGCGTATAAATGTTCATACCAGCTAAAACAATACCGCCTACAGAACCAAAAGCACATAATGCGCAAAGTGCGATAACAACCTTTTTCATTTTCTATAGCCTGCCTAGTGATAAAAATCTAAATAGTGTAAGAACTCAAAGTATAACCGGATGAGTGTTGCAAACAAGTTAAAAGCTATTTTTTCTGTTGCATAATGGGCGTTTTGCAAAAAGCTTCCCAATTTTTATGTATAATGGGTATTAATACAGTAGTTTTGCGAAGCGGTTGGCAAAAGAGTTTTTTTCATATTTCGTATTGTTGTCAGTTTCGTTATCTTTCATTTTAACTTTGGTCACCTGCATAATTTATGTCCCTGTCAAATAAAACTAAAGAACAAATAACTCAGTGGTATAAAGGGTTGTCCGTACAAATTGATGGGTTTGTTTCCCGAGCCCCGCAGCGGCAGATGATAGCGCAAGTCGCAAAAAATTTAGCGGATGATGACGGCCGCCATTTGGTCATAGAAGCGCCTACTGGAGTAGGGAAGACACTGTCTTATTTAATACCGGGGATAGCAGTTGGTAGGGAAGAAGGAAAAACCTTAGTGGTCAGTACGGCGAATGTGGCATTACAAGACCAAATTTATAGTAAGGATTTACCGTTATTAAGCAAAATTATTCCTGATCTAAAATATACAGGTGCATTTGGGCGTGCTCGTTATGTTTGCCCCCGTAATTTAGAAGCTATTTGTGCAGCAGAAGGTGAGCAAATAGATTTAATGTTATTGGTGGAAGACAAAACGGAAATTGCGAATAGTGAAGAACGGGCAATTTGTCAGCAACTGCGGCATGATTTTCAAAGCTTTGCATGGGATGGGTTAAGGGATCACCACAAACGGGCATTTAGCGATAGCTTATGGCGTAAAGTCAGCACAGATAAAATGAACTGTTTAGGCCGTAATTGCCAATTTTATCAGCGGTGTCCATTTTTTATTGCTAGGCGAGAAATCGAAGATGCAGATGTAGTGGTTGCCAACCATGCGTTGGTAATGGCGGCAATGGAGAGTGAATCGGTATTACCTGACCCGAAAAATTTATTATTAGTACTTGATGAAGGTCACCATGTTCCAGACGTTGCAAGGGATGCCCTTGAAGTTGAAGGCGAAATTACGTTAGTTCAATTAACAGCACAGCTTGATAGCTTTATTCAGCATGTTGGGCAATATATGGGGCAATTTCGTCCAGCTAAGCCACCAAAGTTAGCTAACTCTGAACGATTACAGCAACATGCAGAAAAATTACGGGAAACATTTCGTGATTTCTCATTACTAGCAAATGCCTTATTGCCAGAAACGTCAAAAGAAACTGAATATTTATTTCCTCTAGGTGTATTGCCTGAAGCAATGCAATTAAGCTGTCAGGTGTTATTTAAGCAGACAGATGCGCTACATGGGTTAGCGGAAGCTATCTTAAATGATTTGACGGAACAAACTGCGAAGCAAGATATTGTTCGCTTACATCGGTCGATTATTGTGACTAGTAGGGCTATGGGCTACTTTGAAAATATGTCGAAGCTTTGGCGGCTGGCGGCATTAGAGCAAAGTTCAGGTGCCCCTGTGTCAAAATGGTTAAGTCGGCGTTATGAGAAAAACCAATCTCGTTTCTTTATGCATTGTGCGGGGATCCGAGTGAGTGAGCAATTACAACATTTGTTATGGCGAAATGTTCCTCATATTGTGATTACCTCAGCAACGCTGAGGTCGTTGAACAGTTATTCACGTTTTATGGAACTTACTGGGCTATCTGAAAAAAGTGATGATCGCTTTGTGACATTGTCCTCCCCTTTTAACCATGTTGAGCAGGGAAAAATTATTATTCCTAAAATGGAATACGAGCCAACGATAAACAATGAAGCGGAACACTTAGCGGAAATGGCGGTATTTTTCCGTGAGCAATTTATTAAAAATACTCACCGTGGCGTGTTGGTTTTATTTAGTAGCCAAAGAGCAATGGAAGGTTTTCTTGAGCACGTAAAAGATTTGCGTTTGCAGCTTTTAGTTCAAGGAGATCAACCACGTTATCGGTTAGTCGAAACACATTGTGAAAGAATTAACCAAGGGCAATCTAGTGCCTTAATTGGCTTACAATCGTTTGCAGAGGGGTTAGACCTAAAAGGGGAATATTTAACTCAGGTCCATATTCATAAAATCGCATTTCCACCAGTAACAAACCCTGTAATTATCACGGAAGGTGATTGGTTGAAGTCGTTGAAGCGATACCCATTTGAAGTTCAAAGTTTACCGAGTGCTTCATTTAATTTGATACAGCAAGCAGGCAGGTTAATTCGCAGTCATGAATGTTATGGTGAAATTATTATTTATGATAAACGGTTATTAACTAAAAATTATGGCAAAAGGTTATTAAATGCATTACCGGTATTTCCGATAGAACAGCCTGAAATATCTAAAAACAGTAAATAATTAAGTTAACGTATTTTGTTTTAAGGTATTTAAATGTCAATAATAGTTTGATTTATATAGCTAATTGTTAATAAATGAAATGGCCACTTTGCAGTGGCCATTGGTCAATTTGAATTGACTCTATTTACGACATTACTCAATATTAGCTTCTAAAAACCAGAGGAATTTATCCATATCGCGGGAAGCCGCGGTAAACATATCTGCGGTATCTTCGTCTTCCACTTCATCAATCGCTTTTCGAATATCATTCGCGACAACCGCATAACGGTCTGCTAATGCTTTCAAATGATCTTGTACACTGTGAATATTAATTGGGTAAGCCTCTAACGAAGTGAAGCGGCTAACCTCTTGGGTTGTACCAATAGCAACGCCTCCCAATTGAACTGCACGTTCAGCGAATTCATCTAAGTGTTCAACTAACGTGGTTCTAAAGCCATCTAACATTTCATGTACGGCGATAAAATTGCGACCACGCATATTCCAGTGGGCTTGTTTAGTCATTAGAGAGAGATCGGTAAAATGGACTACCATAACATTAAGTATTCCAATGGTTTCCAATTTTACGCTGTCTTCCATATCATTGCGGGTATATAAAAGTTCACTTGAAGATGCTTTAAATAATTTAGCTGTACTCATGATTCATCCTCTCTTAAATATGAATTTGTTTAGTAACCTCATCTGTCAATAAATATAAAATAATAAAACGACTTTGTCATAATGTAATAAACGATTAGTTTAATAGGCCTATTCGATAGGTTTTATTAACTGTTAATTTATTGTGGATCTTGAATACCGATAGTTTTTAGCAATAAGTGCTATAACGCTTATTAAATAATAAAATAAAAATAAAAAATGATTATTTCAAATTGATGAATAAATCTTTACACGAAAAAAGGTTAATAAATATCAACATATCGAATTTATTAACCTTAATTGTCTTTGTTTACAGTTAGATTTTGTGGCTAGGACACTTTTTCTATTTTTGACTTTGGTACCGCTGTTGAGGTTGAACCAATAGAAGCACAGACAATACACAACAATGCTAACCATTGAGTCATTGTTAAGTGTTCATGTAGGAAAACTATCCCCAAAAATGCGCCCATACAAGGTTCAAGGCTCATCAATGTACCAAAAGTTCGAGCAGGCAAGCGGGTTAGCGCGATCATTTCTAATGTATAAGGGAATGCGGTTGATAAAATCGCAACAGCTAGCGCAAGAGGTAAGATTGATGGGTCAAACATCACCTCGACCCCAGTTTGCATTAAACCGATAGGAAAGAAAATCATCGCAGAAATAAATGAACCGATAGCCACGGTGGCTGCGCCATAACCGGCTCCCGCGCGTTGGCCGAATATAATATACAATCCCCAACAGACACCGGCTCCGAGAGCATAGATGGCACCGAGGGTATCAATGGATTCAATATTATCGCCAATAGGAAGTAAAAATAATAACCCAACAATAACCAGCGCTATCCACAGAAAATCAATTGGGCGGCGAGAGGAAAACATCGCGACGGCTAAAGGGCCAGTAAACTCAAGTGCAACGGCTATTCCTAATGGAATGCGTTCAAGGGAAAGGTAAAATAAATAATTCATTGTACCTAGGGATAAACCATAGGCTAGCAGGGGAACAAGCGAGTTTCTTCTGAATTTTAAACGCCAAGGTTTAAAAATAACAAATAATATAATCGTAGCAAGCAATAAACGTAAACCAGTAACACCGGGAGCGCCGATAACAGGAAATAAAGTTTTAGCTAAAGAAGCTCCGCTTTGAATAGAGGTCATTGCAAGCAATAATAACCCTATAGGTAATAGCGGAAATGCGCTCTTTTTAGTGTCGGCAGACATAAATAAGTAAACCTCGGAAAACGTAACTTAATTGATAATAAATATTTAGAAAATAAGTATTTAGTGATGAAAAATAATTTCTTAAAGATTATCTCATAAAACTGCGCGGCTTTATATTTCTTTATGGTTTAGCTATCGCTCATAAGGGGGTAAATGTGCTCTATTGGCTGTCAATATGTTGGTTTAGGTGAATTGTAGTGCTATAAACATGAATTAGTCTCATTTTATTGTGACAGAGGGCGAAGCTTGAGCTTCTGTATTAGGCTCGTATAATTCAATTCTCTAAAAAGTCACAATAAAAATGGAAAATGAGGAACAGATGGGAAAGATTAAAAGTATTGCAGTGTATTGTGGTTCCAGTATGGGAAATAATGAGATCTATCAGCAAAAAGCCATTGAATTTGCCAAAGAAATGGTTAAGCGCGACATTACATTAGTTTATGGCGGTGCTAGTGTGGGAATTATGGGGACAATTGCTGATACCGTTTTGTCATTAGGGGGAAAAGCGATTGGAGTTATCCCATCATTGCTAGAAGAACGCGAAATTTCTCATAAGAATTTAACCGAGCTATATAAAGTTGAAACGATGCATCAGCGTAAAAGTAAAATGATCGAACTTGCCGATGCCTTTGTCGCTTTACCTGGCGGGTATGGCACACTTGAAGAGTACGCAGAAGTATTTACTTGGAGCCAAATTGGTTTGCATGCTAAGCCGTGTGCCTTGTTTAATATTAATAATTATTGGCAGCCATTGATTGATATGACAAATAAAATGGCAGATGAAGGTTTCCTACATGAAAAATATCGTCATATGGCGATTGTAAATGATTCACCTGCTGAATTATTAGAAAGTTTTGAATCTTATATTGCCCCATCAATTAAAACGTACGACTAGCATCAATACTGAAATAACAGAGAGGAATGCATGATAAGGGAAGCTATCAAAAATGATGTGGACTCTATTCTTTCACTTTACCAAATTTTGTTTTCGGAGATGGCATTACTTGACCCTGAGCGCTTACAACCCGCTGAACAGGCTAAGGAATTTATTGAAAATGCAATTATTGACGATAAATTTTATGTGTTAGTTGCTGAATTCAACGGTGAGATTAAAGGGTTTTGTATCGCACAACAGCAAGCCGCTGACCCTTATAGCTGCATTGTTCCTCGAAATTTTGGTTATATTTTTGACCTTGTGGTTGATCCTAATTTCCGTGGAGAAAAAGCAGGGCAAAAATTACTAACTGCGATGAAAGCATGGGCGAAAAGTCGACAACTGAGCCACTTGGAGCTATCAGTATTAGCGCAAAATCATCAAGCGATTAAGTTTTATGAACGAGAAGGGCTTACAGAAATCAGTCGTACTATGGGGATCACACTTTAGTTTGGCAATATAATCGGTCTTTCCTTTCGTGTTAATCAATTTGCTGAAAACAGCACAAGATCTAAGCGGCGTAATATGGCATAATGCGCCGCTATTTATACCTGCCGTACTCTAATGACCATGCATGGAATGCATTTTACTGCTCAAATGATTATTTTGGGTTATTTTGCACGCCGTAGTCATGGGCCTCTAATCATCGCAGGCTATTTTACACCGTTTAATTTAAGGCATAGCAGTGTTAACAACGAACAATATCACTATGCAGTTTGGCAGTAAGCCACTGTTTGAAAACATTTCAGTTAAATTTGGCACAGGCAACCGTTATGGTTTGATCGGCGCAAATGGCGCGGGTAAATCCACATTTATGAAGATCTTAGGGGGAGATTTAACCCCTACAGCTGGAAATGTGAGCACGACTGATCCAAATGAGCGTATTGGTAAACTTCGCCAAGATCAGTTCGCATTTGAAGAATTTACGGTACTTGATACCGTGATTATGGGCCATAGCGAACTGTGGGATGTAAAACAAGAGCGCGATAGAATCTACGCTTTACCTGAAATGAGCGAAGAAGATGGCTACCGTGTGGCTGATTTAGAGGTCGCTTATGGTGAAATGGACGGCTATAGTGCGGAAGCTCGTGCCGGTGAATTATTGTTGGGTGTAGGTATTCCTGTCGAACAGCATTATGGCCCAATGAGTGAAGTGGCACCTGGCTGGAAACTCCGTGTACTTCTGGCACAAGCACTATTCTCTAACCCAGATATCTTGTTACTTGATGAACCGACGAACAACTTGGATATCGATACCATTCGTTGGTTAGAGCAAGTTTTGAATGACCGCAGTTGTACCATGATCATTATTTCCCATGATAGGCACTTTTTAAATACCGTATGTACGCACATGGCTGACCTAGATTACGGTGAATTGCGTTTATTCACAGGTAACTATGATGAATATATGATTGCGGCAACCCAAGCACGTGAGCGTTTATTATCGGATAACGCGAAGAAAAAAGCGCAAATTGCTGAGTTACAGTCTTTCGTTAGCCGCTTCAGCGCGAATGCCTCTAAGTCGAAACAAGCGACTTCTCGTGCACGTCAAATTGATAAAATTCAATTGGATGAGGTGAAAGCGTCTAGCCGTCAAAACCCATTTATTCGTTTTGAACAAGAGAAAAAACTGTTCCGAAATGCACTTGAGTTAGAAGCAGTAACCAATGGTTATGACCAAGGGCCATTATTCAAAAATGTCAATTTATTACTAGAAGTTGGCGAAAAAATGGCCGTTATTGGTGCTAATGGTATCGGTAAAACGACATTCTTAAAAACGCTGGTGGGTGAACAGCCTGCAACTAGCGGAATGGTTAAATGGTCAGAAAACAGTAGCATTGGTTACTATGCTCAAGACCATGCAGAAGATTTTGAAACAGATTTAACCGTGTTTGACTGGATGAGTCAGTGGAAAAATGAAGGAGATGACGAGCAAGCGGTGCGCAGTATTTTAGGCCGTTTACTGTTTTCTCAAGATGACATTAAAAAGAAAGTTAAAGTGTTATCTGGTGGTGAACAAGGGCGCATGTTATTTGGTAAGTTAATGATGCAACAGCCAAATATTTTGATTATGGATGAACCAACCAACCACTTGGATATGGAATCCATCGAGTCATTAAACTTAGCCCTCGAATTATACAAAGGAACGTTAATTTTCGTTTCTCATGACCGTGAGTTTGTTAGCTCGTTAGCGAGCCGTATTTTAGAAATCAAAGAAGATAAAGTAATTGATTTCAAAGGTAGTTATGATGAATACCTGACAAGCCAAGGTGTAGTGCTTTAAATATCGTTTTGGATTAGAAACAAAAAGCCCTCAATTTTGATTGAGGGCTTTTTAATGGGCGAAGTAAACTTAGTTTTTCTTCACAAACTCAGATTTCAATTTCATTTGACCGAAGCCATCAATCTTACAGTCGATATTGTGGTCGCCCTCGACCAAACGGATACCTTTAACGCGGGTACCGATTTTTAGCATTGAAGAGCTGCCTTTGACTTTGAGATCTTTAATCACGGTGATGGTATCGCCATCAGCTAGCAGGTTACCATTGGCATCTTTTACAATTAATTCATCAATATCAGCTACAGGCTCGGCATCATTCCATTCATGCGCGCACTCAGGGCAGATATACATATCGTTATCAGTATAGGTGTATTCAGACTGGCATTTCGGGCAAGGAGGGAATTGCATATTCATACTCTCAGTAACTTTATCAAAAGAATAAACAGTGGTGATATTTAAACCATCAAGCACCACAAAAGAGAGATAGTATAAGGTGAAAGGGCAATTAAATTATTTTTTCGGATTATTCTTAATTTTAGTGTGATTGAAATAGGAAAAAGGCGAGAAAAGCCTCGCCTGAATGATGAAAAAAGTCAACTTGCTCGAAAATTTAGCCGTTAGCCTTTAGCACAGACTTCACAATGCGGGTCTTTGCTAAGTTTAAATTGGCGGAAGTCCATGGTCATTGCATCAAATAGCAATACTTTTCCTGAATTAACCTTCCCATAATTAGCTAATAATTTAATTGCTTCCATCGCCTCTAGCGTACCAATGGTCCCGACTAAAGGAGACATGACTCCGGCTTCAACGCAAGTTAAGTTATTGTCACCAAATAAACGGCTTAAACAGTGATAGCAAGGGGTATTTTCTTCATAAGTGAAAACAGATAATTGTCCTTCCATGCGAATAGCTGCACCTGAAACCAATGGCTTTTTATGCGGTAAACACAACCGGTTGAGCTGTTCACGAATGGCGACGTTATCAGTGCAATCTAAGATCACATCATGATGTGTGATTAATTCATCAAGTTGTGCATCATCTAGCTGTGCATTGACGGTATCAATTTGGATATGTGGGTTAATGGCTGCAAGCTGTGTTTTCGCGGAATCAACTTTTGGCATATCAATGGTTGCATCACGATGCAACACTTGCCGTTGTAAGTTAGATAATGACACGGTGTCGAAATCCACCAATGTCAGGTGACCGACACCTGCTGCGGCAAGGTATTGAGTGGCAGCGCAGCCTAAACCACCAAGGCCAATAACCAACACTTTGCCAGCTTTAAGCTTTTCTTGCCCATCGAAATCAAACCCACGGAGGATAATTTGGCGGTTGTACCGCAACATTTCCGGATCGCTAAGCTCTTGCACAGTTATTATTCACTTTTTAATAAATAGTTAAACATTTCGACTTCAACCATTTCACCCGCTTCAACACGGCCACGTTCTCTTTCAAGGACAATAAAGCAGTTAGCTAAACTAAATGAACTAAACACGTGTGAGCCTTGGTGACCCGTTGTGGAGACTTGTAATTGTCCTTGTTCATTGGTGCTTAGAATTCCTCGCTGAAAATCTAAACGACCCGGGCTTTTCTTCAACGCGGTGGTAACTGGAACTTTGAAGCGTAGCGGGGCACGCCATTGGCTGTGCCCTGAAAGGCGCGCAATCAGTGGTTGAACTAATTGGTAAAAGGTGAGTGCAGCAGAAACAGGGTTCCCCGGTAGTCCACAAAACCAAGCATCACTTAACTTACCAAATGCAAAGGGTTTTCCTGGTTTAATGGCCAACTTCCAAAAACCAATCGTGCCTAATTCATCCAAAATTTGTTTGGTATAGTCAGCTTCACCCACGGAAACACCGCCACTACTGATAACTAAATCAGCGTGTTGGTTAGCTTCGATAAAGGTTTGTTTGAGTTTTTCTGGCGAGTCCGGTATCACACCTAGATCAAGTACTTCGCAGTTAAGTTTTTCAAGCATCAGGCGAACGGTGAAACGGTTAGTATCATAAATTTGCCCATCTGCTAAAGGAAGGCCGACGGCTTGTAGTTCATCACCTGTTGAAAAAACGGCAACTTTAAGGCGACGATAAACGGTGACATCTGCAATCCCCAGTGAAGCAATTAACGGCAGTTGGGCTGTTGTGAGTAACGTTCCTGCAGGGAACACAGCATTGCCTTGGGCAATATCTTCCCCTGCTTTACGAACGTTACTACCTTGTTTGATAGGTTGGGTAAATACAATGCCTTGGCTCGTTTGCTCTGTAGATTCTTGCATCACAACCGTATCCACGCCTTGTGGAATTGGGGCACCGGTCATAATACGCACGCAGCAACCTGCTTTTAATTCGCCTTCCATAGGATTGCCGGCAAATGATTTACCAGCCACTGGCATTGGTGTTTTTCCATCCCAATCGGCAAAACGCAAGCCATAGCCATCCATAGCAGAATTATCGAATGGTGGGACATTGATAGGGGAAATCAGGTCTGTCGCAATGATGCGCTGTGCAGAGGAGGTCAGTGGAATGATTTCGGTATCTGTGACGGTTTTCGTTTGAGATAGTAATTTTTCCAATGCAACATCTAGAGAAATCAAATCGTTAGTATGACACTGATCCATAAATAATGACCCTCATTATTGTTATCTGCCTTGAGGCTTAAAATGTGTTCGTAATGCATATTATGGCAGAAATCCATTAGTGGGTGAATGAATAGAAATTGATTACAGATAGCTTTTAGTGAGATTTAGACAATTAGCTGGCATTAGCACAGAGAAAATTATGCACAAAATAACAAAACGGTTGTTGCTATAATCATGTTAAATAGTTAGGCACTCTATATTTATCTTTTAAAATTAATGTATCAATAAAAAATGTGCTATTAATCACCGTATGTAAGGTGTAAAACCTTTTAAAGGATAGATTAACAGGGTGAATGAATTGCATGAATAAGTGCAAATATTTCACGGTAATTATCCATGTTATGCTGGATTATCTGTACCTGCTGTTTTAGAGTACCGCACACCTGCATTTTATAAAAATAGTTATACCATTTGTGGAGGATCACATGTCATCTCTGAGTAAAGAGGCCGAGTTAGTTCATGCCGCACTGGAGGCAAGAGGCTTAGAAACGCCTTTGCGTATCCAGCCAAAATCAGGCGACGAACGCAAGAAACTGATTGAAGGGCACATGACAGAGATCATGACGCTGCTGAATTTGGATTTAACCGATGACAGTTTAGCTGATACCCCTCGTCGCATCGCAAAAATGTATGTTGATGAAATTTTTTCAGGGCTAGATTACGCAAACTTTCCAAAAATCACTCTGATTGAAAATAAAATGAAAGTGGATGAAATGGTCACTGTGCGTGATATTACGCTAACAAGCACCTGCGAACACCACTTTGTTACGATCGATGGCAAAGCGACAGTTGCCTATATTCCAAAAGATAAAGTCATTGGTTTATCGAAAATTAACCGAATTGTGCAATTTTTCTCACAACGCCCACAAGTGCAAGAACGTTTAACACAGCAAATTTTGGTTGCTTTGCAAACATTACTGGGAACAACGAATGTGGCTGTTTGCATAGATGCAGTGCATTATTGCGTGAAAGCACGTGGTATTCGTGACGCGACAAGTGCAACAACAACAACGTCATTAGGCGGGTTGTTTAAATCAAGCCAAAACACACGACAAGAATTTTTACGTGCAGTTCGCCATTTATAATTTATGACAACAACGACACCGTCAAGTCGTATTGACGCACTTGACGCCGTCCGTGGTATAGCGATTTTAGGTATTCTTTTAATGAATATCTTTGCTTTTGCTTTACCACAAGCGGCGTATTTAAACCCTTATTACACCAATACAACACCCGAGTCAGAGGCTTACCTCTGGGGTGTTTTCAATGTCCTTTTTCAAGGTAAAGTTCTCGCTATTTTTTCCATCCTATTTGGGGCAACACTTGTATTGCTACAGCCTCGTTCTCTTGGTTGGAACCGGTGCCGTTTATTTGTTTTAGCCCTATTCGGGGTGATTCATGGGGTTGGCTTTTGGGACGGTGATATTCTTTTGGCCTATGCATTAACGGGCTTGTTGGTAGCCTATTTGCTTAATCAATATGATGATGGTTTTTTATTGAAAATAGCATTGTCACTATATTTGATTGGGCTAGTCATCTTGCTCGTGTTGGGAAGCGGTGTAGATCCCTCTGGTTTTTGGCAAACCTCGGATAAGCAATTGGCATTTGAATATACTATACATACCTCGGGGGGAATGGATGGTGTGTATTATCGAGCATCAGAGATGCTCAAGATGGTTGAAATGCTGGTTATCCAATATGGCTGGCAATTATCTGCGTTGATGATTATTGGCGCATTGTTAATGAAAAATGGTTGGTTACGAGGGCAATTTAGTGCTCAACATTACCGCAAAATAGCCTGCATATTTATCTTGCCATCCTTATTGATTCAAATAGTTTCGCTATACATGCAAAGCCAATTCAATTGGAGTTATTTTTCAACTTCAATCATTGGTTATATTATTAATGAGCTAGTTATTCCATTTCAATCTATAGGATACATAGCTCTGGTGTATGGCTTTTGGGGAATAGTGGTAAACAATAAAGTAATCCATGGGCTGCAATATGTGGGCCGTATGGCGTTGAGTAATTATATTTTGCAAACGCTAATTTGTACCACATTGTTTTACCACTTAGGCTATTTTGGGCAATTTACACGGGTTGAATTACTTGTTTTGGTTCCCATTATTTGGGGGGCAAATTTATTGTTTTCTTATTATTGGTTAATGTTTTTTAGGCAGGGGCCGCTTGAATGGTGTTGGCGTAAATTGACCGGAAAATTAATAAGTAGATGAAGGTTCATCTACTTATAGATCTAATTCAATTTATTGACTTCATCCGGTGAAACCGCTGGATAGCCTTTAATTCCTTCAGGCATTTTAATAGGAGCAGGGATAGATTCTTGCTCACCTAAAAATTTAGGTTCGCGTTTTAAAATATATAAATCCGCCAAAGCTCCTAGCCGTGCAAACACTTCGCGTACTCTCACTTTATACATTCCAGAAGGTGTCGGAACCGCTAAACACTGTGCATCAATACCTTTATGTTTGGCGATAAAGACCGCTCGTTCACAATGAAAACGCTGGGTAATAATCGTAAAATTATCGGTATCAAACACTTTTTTAGTACGTACCACTGAGTCTAATGTCCTAAAGCCAGCGAAATCGAGCACAATTTTAGAGGCTGGAACCCCTTCTTTAATTAAATCTTTGCGCATGTTGATTGGCTCATTGTAATTATGTGCGCCATTATCACCACTGAGAAGTAAATATTTAACTTTTCCACTGTGGTATGCCTCAGCTGCGCCTTTAATGCGATAGGTATAGTAGAGGTTATTAACACCAGAGGCATAATATTTGGATGTGCCAAGTACCATGCCGACATCGCGCGCAGGCAATTTTTCTACATCTTCATAGATATAGGGGGCGGTATCCCAGCTTATCCAGCGATCAAGCAACATTATGGTCGTAAATGCGATCCCTGCAAGAATAATAAGACCAAAAAACAGACGTTTCCTCATGTCCTAGCCTTGATAATAAAGAGTCATAATTTTGAAATTGTTGGCCTCAATAGGCCAGTGTCTCTAGGCTACTTGACTTAAATTAGTGACGCAAGTCGCGTAACGTAAAATCATGTCAATGTCTACATTACAATCGGGGTTGACTAATATTAAGCCTAATAATTGAATCAAAATTAATCAGAAATTGGATGAAAAAGATAAATCACATTCTTATTAAAGAGTGAGCAGCTTCACATCATGATAGTTTTTATAGAATGAAGCTATATATTATGAAATTTTAATTCTATATTTTATATTTGCGGTGAAATATTATTTCTTTAATGGTTTTTTGTGAATAACAGATTTTTAATCAGATAGGTGAGGAAAGTATGAAGCTAACGACATTACTAGCCACAAGTGCCGTACTTGTTACAGCGAGTGTGGCAGCGAAAGAGTACCAAATCAATCACACCAATCAGTTAAAATCACTCAATGATGCGACGAAAAGTACGGAAGTCTGGGAACAAGCAGAAGTATTAACCGATTTTACTTACCCATGGGAAAAGGAAACGGCTCCCAAAACAGATTTTCGTGCTCTGTGGAGTGATGACGCATTATATTTCCGCTTTATTGCAGATGATAAAGATATTCAGCTAGGTGATAACCAAGATAAAGACCAAGCAGTATTAGATTCTGATCGTGTTGAACTTTTTTTCACGACTAGCCCTGAATTAAAACCTTATTATACGGCTGAAATGGACCCGAAAGGGCGCACTTTCGATGCAAAAGCTAATTATTATCGTGAAGTTGACCCAAGTTGGAATTGGGAAACATTACAAACGGTGGGTGAAATAACGCCAAATGGTTATGTATTAACAGGAAAAATTGATTTAGATGAATTTACTAAACTCAATTTATGGCAAGACGCGGACAAACAGACACTAATGTGTGCCATTTTGCGCGGAGAGTTCAGTGCGGGCGAACCTAAGCAAGTGCGTAAATGGATTAGCTGGATCAAGCCTGATTCTGTTAAACCTGATTTTCACATCCCATCAGCCTTCGGAACCTGCAAGTTCGTAAAATAGCATTATCGCCGGTGGCTTTTGTCACCGGTAGCTTTTCAATACAAACGTATTATTGTGAGAAAGATCATAACCTGCAATTAAGTTGTATGAAATCGCAGTGATTTAAATTGAAATAAAAATTCATTTAATGTATTTTTTAATGAAATTAAATTTCATGAGGGCGTTTGAATGTCTCTAGCCGAAAATACTCTGAGTGACTGTCTACACAATGAATTCAATCAGGAAACGCAACAGTTTTCACGTTTGGATACACTCTCTATGGTGAAAGTTATTAACCAAGCAGATAGTACGGTTGCAGGTGCTATTCAGGCCGTTCTACCTGCGATTGCCCAAGTGGTTGATGCTGTTGCTGAGTGCTTAAAGCAAGGTGGACGCTTGTTTTACATTGGGGCAGGTACCAGCGGCAGGCTAGCCGTGTTAGACAGTGCAGAATGCCCACCAACATTTGGTACTTCGTCTGAAATGGTACAGTCGATTATTGCGGGTGGCCAAGATGCAATGCTAAAAGCAGTTGAAAATATTGAAGATTCAGCAGAATCAGCGATTGATGAGCTTAAAAAGCGCCAGCTTTGTGCAAAAGATGTCGTGGTGGGTATCGCTGCCAGCGGACGTACACCATTTACTTTAGCGGGTATTGAATACGCCAATGAAATCGGTGCGTTAACGGTGGCTATTACCACGCGAGGCCGAGGGTTAGTTAGTGATGTCGCAAAATTGGCGATTGCACCCGATGTTGGCCCTGAAGTGTTATCGGGTTCAACTCGCATGAAAAGCGGTACTGCACAAAAAATGATTTTAGGCATGCTAAGTACCTGTGTAATGGGGCGATTAGGTCGTATTCATACTAATTTAATGGTTGATGTCGTTGCCAGTAATATCAAATTACTGCGCCGCGCAGAACGGATTGTTAGTGAAGTTTGCGGTATAGATGAACACACCGCAGCAGGGTTATTGGCACAAGTGGATTATCATCCTCGACGTGCAATTTTAATGCATGAGCTACAGATTAATGCACAGCAAGCAACGGATATTGTTCAACAGCATCCACATACCACCTTGGACAGCATGTTAGCAATCACCGTTAAGTAATGGGATAGCGTGATGAAGAGCGGGTTTACTGGCTCAGTCAACATCAGGGGAATCATATGGCTAATAAGATAGAACATCTGGAAGTACTCGCCAGAGAAATAGAAAAATATGCGGGCGGCTTTGAGAACGTGGCAACATTAACTCACTGTATGACGCGTATCCGTTTAGTTTTAAAAGATAACAGTAAATTCGATGCTGAAGCTTTGAAACAAATTGAGGGTGTAAAAGGCGTTATTTTCAATGGTGAGCAACAACAAGTGATTGTTGGAATGGGAACCGCAGCGAAAGTCTTTTCGGTGATGAACAAACGCATGCAAGGTAGTACCTCTGCGATAACGGAAAGTGCAGCACCAGCAGAGAAAAAAGCGTTTTCCATACGACGTATGCTAAATACGTTGGCCGCCATTTTTGTTCCAACCATTCCTGCACTGATTGGTTGTGGTTTGATTATGGGGCTGATCAATATTGTGCGTTTAGTGGCACCCGGCGTTGTTGAACAATTCCCTGAATTATTTAAGTTATTAAAATTGATTGGCAGTGCAGTTTTTGTTTATCTTTCAATTATGATTGGGGTGAATACCGCGAAAGAGCTTGGTGCGTCTACCTCAATTGGTGCGGTCATGGCTGGGTTACTTTCGATGCCAGGTTTAGCGGATATCACCTTATTTGGCTCGAAGTTAGTCCCAGGTAGTGGAGGGATTTTTGCAGTGCTTATGGTGGTCGTTTTCTCTTCTAAATTTGAAGTGTGGTTTAGAAGTATCATTAAAGAAAGTTTAGACCTCATCGTGACGCCATTTGTGACTATTTTAGTCTCAGCGATGGTGGCAATTGTGGTATTCCAACCCGCAGGGCATTACTTAAATCAAATTTTAGCGCAAGGCGTTTCTGTTGCTTTATTAAATAGTGGCGGTGGCGCCGTGGCGACGGGCGGTATTTTAGGCGGTAGTTTCTTATTCTTATTATTAACGGGTTTACACCAAGGCCTGATCCCAATTCATGCTGAAATTTTACAAACCTTTGGCTTGAATTACTTATTCCCAATTTTAGCCATGGGGGGAATGGGGCAAGTGGGTTCGTGTTTCTGGGTTTATTTAAAAACCAAAAACCAACGCCTGAAGAAAACCTTAGTCGGTGCATTACCTGTTGGTATTTTTGGTGTCGGCGAACCGTTATTATTCGGTGTGTCATTGCCATTGGGTAAACCATTCATTGCAGGTTGTATTGGTGGTGCAGCTGGTGGCGCACTAATGGCGTTCTTCCATGTCGGGATCATCATTCCATTTGGTACTGCCGGGTTATCATTAATTCCATTAGTGGGTGATGGCCAAATATTGGATTTTTTAATTGCTGTTGCGGGTGCATGGATTGTCGGGTTCATTGCCAGTATGATAATAGGCTTCACTGATCCAGAAAAATAATTAGAAGGAATAGCCATGTCGACACTGACGGTAAAACTGGAAAGCTTGCAGACACGCGGTAAAGGCACAGAACAACGTATTGCCACATTTTTGCTGGATAACCGCGAAAGTCTTATCGCGATGAATGCAGCGGAATTGGCACAGGCGGCTGGGGTCAGTAGTGCTTCTGTTATCCGCTTTTCACGCCAAATGGGGTACCGTGGCTATCCTGAATTTAAAGTCGATTATTTGTCGGATGAAAAGCAACACAAAGCCGAAAGTCTATACGGTAATCTGAGTCGCCACGATGATACTTCTCAGATTATCGCTAAAACGGGGCACATGTTTATTTCGGCTATTGAAAAATCACTGGATTTACTTGAGCCACCCGTTGTGGATACGATTGCGCAAAAAATGTACCAGGCCAAACGTATTGTGCTGTTTGGTGTCGGGTCTTCAGCTATTGTTGCCAGTGATATTTTCCATAAATTAATTCGCATTAATAAACATGCACTGTTTAGTTATGATTTGCATGTTCAGCTAAGTTACTCGGCAAATTTGGGGCCAGAAGACCTTGCTATTGCGGTAACGGCACGTGGAAATACTCAAGAAATCAATAGTATGCTTCGCTCTGCAAAAGAAACCGGATGCCCGACAGTCGCACTGACGCGTTTTGGCCAAGATGAAGCGATGAAGTTAGCGGATTTCGCCTTGCCTTATTTTTATGATGAGCAACATTCCCAATTAGGCATCATCACCCCCCAAGTGTTGCAGATGATTACTTTCGATACATTATTTTTTAAATACCTCACGTTAGCAGATAGTGATGCAAATGAAGCATTACAAAAAGGGCGACGAGCACTGATACAAGGCAAGAGTTAATGATTGTAACGGAGTTAGCGATAGGTGCACTGATTGGGCTGATTATTAGCACAACGGGTGTCGGTGGTGGTGTGATTGTATTACCGATACTGACCTATTTTTTTGGGCTAAATGCATTAGCGGCAGTAGCCACTGCGAATTTTCTTTCGATGTTAATGAAGGTTTCTTCTTCTTATATGCATTTTCGACTAGGCAATATTCCCTTTAAAGGGGCAATGATTGTGTTAGCGGTTATGTTACCGAGCACCTTTCTCTCTAGTTTGTTTGTGACATGGCTAGGGGGATTACCGGGGTATGAAAAACAAGTTGAGTGGGGTATTAATCTGTTAGTGGCTGCTGCCATTATCTTTTCTCTCTATTTATTTATTCAGCGAATGTTTTTTGTTTCGATCATCAAACAAGAAACAGCAAAAGGGGACCAGCTAAAATCCATGGCTGTGCCGGCTATCTTGGCAGGTGTTGTACTTGGAGCAACGGGTGTTGGTGGTGGTGTGGTTGTTCTCCCTATGTTATTGCGCTATATGCAACTGAATATTAAGCAAGCAATTGGTACATCGATTTTTGTGACAACCGTGTTATCCGGTTCCTCTGCTTTAGCCTATGCGCAAGACGGCTATACAGATTTAAAATTGGCGCTGATATTGTGTGCAGGGGCATTGATTGTGATGCCACTGGCTAAATATTTACTGATCCGTTTATCTGAACGCACCTTTCAATACATTACATTGTTATTAATTACCTGTAGTGCAGTAATGATGACAATGAATTTATTCACCTTCTAGGGTCATGAGTCCTATTATTGATGTTGTTAATAATAGGATTGACTCTTCACTAAAAACGGTGCGTTTATCGCTGATTAAGCTCTTTTGTCATTTCTTGGTAAATAAACTGGCGCTCATAGTTCAGGTCTTCGTCTTGTAAGGAAGAAAACTGGCTGAGTGTAATAGCGAGTAAGGCGGCGGCTATAAGTGTAATTAAGCTACTAGACAGCAGTTTTGCTCGAGCTGTTGCATGGGGGGCAAGTACAAAAGCGCCACTGATAACCACACCGAGTATTGCGCCACCAATATGAGCTGCGTTATCAATACCTGACTGTAATCCATTGATGAGCGTTAACGCAATCATCCCAATAATATTATATAGCGGGCGTTTTAATTGGTTACGTTCTTCAAGAGAAAGGTTGGGGTGATTAATTCTTTTTAATAAATCAATGACAGAAGCTGCAGCTAATCCCATAATGGCGCCAGATGCACCAATGCCAACAGTGATATACACCGTATTATCAGGTAAATATAAACTGTTCCATGTATTCATTGATGCTCGGCTTGCTGCTTCCTTAATGGCTTCGCTATATTGCCAATAAGCACTAAAAAATGCTGCGCCAATACCTGAAAATAGGTATATCGCAAGCATCCTAAATTTCCCATAGGTACGTTCGCATTCAATCCCAATAACAAACAAGGCCAACGTATTTAAAGCAAGGTGCATACCGCCTGAGTGCAATACCATACTGACTGGATAACGCCACCAATCCCCAGTTAATGAAAGTTGGTAAACATTGGCACCGAATAGCAATAAATTATTTTCTTGGGAATCGAGTGGGGCGGCATAATTGAGCTGGTAAAAATAAACAACAATATTCAGCACTGCAATAAAAAGCGTTAGGGCTATTGCCCATAGGGAAAACTTATGTTTCTGTGGAATAGCAGCATTGAGGTCGCCAGTCATGTCAATATCCTATTAATCAGTCATGGCCGTTATCTTAAATAAGTGATTTGTTTAGCGCAATTTATCATTATCTGAGAATGCAAATATCATTTTGTAGGGGTCATAAAAAACAAAAAAAAGAGCTCTAAAGAGCGGCAAGTCTGATAGGTTTTGAAAATAAATGAGGAAAATCAATTTATTGATTTTCGGTTGATAACACAAAGCGGGAAAAACCACGCTTTTATCCCGCTTTGTCAACAACCTCAGGAGCTCTAAAGAGCTCTTTTCAATGGAATTATGAGTAATTAAAACGAAGTTCGTTTATAGGTACGGTACTCAGGCTTCCAGAAATTACGCTCAATAGCTTCATCAAGCGCGCTATCCGAAGTGACCGTTGCCACACCTTGAACTTGTGCTTCTTTTGCCACTTGTTTAGCAATAATGCGTGAAACATCTTGGATATCAGATAGTAGAGGCAATAGCGCACCTTCGCCATTTTTGGCTAGTGGTGAACAGCTGGCGAGAGCACGGCTGGCGGCCATTAACATGCCATCAGTGACTCGTTTAGCACCAGAGGCAATCACACCAAGACCAATACCCGGGAAGATATAGGAGTTGTTACATTGTGCAATTGGGAACACTTGGTCTTTGTAAGACACTGGGCTAAATGGACTTCCTGTTGCGACTAAGGCCTTGCCATCAGTCCAATTGATAATGTCTTCAGGGCGAGCTTCAACACGTGATGTTGGGTTAGATAACGGCATCACAATAGGGCGTTCACAGTGCTTATGCATCTCTTTAATGATTTCTTCTGTGAATAACCCAGCTTGGCCAGACACACCAATCAATATGGTTGGTTTGGCATTGCGTACGACATCTAACAGTGAAATTGAGTCACTGTTAACATCCCATTCGGTTAAGTTTCCACTGTTTTGGGTTAATTTGGCTTGGAAATCGAGTAAGTTAGGCAGTTTATCGGTTAATAAACCAAAGCGGTCAACCATATAAATGCGCGAACGCGCTTCTTCGTCGCTTAACCCTTCAGATTTCATTTGGGCGATAATTTGTTCTGCAATACCGCAACCCGCAGAGCCGGCACCCAAGAAAGTCACGCGTTGGTCACTTAGCTTACTGCCTGCGGCATGGCTGGCGGCAATTAAGCTACCTAATGCAACTGACGCGGTGCCTTGAATATCATCATTGAAACAGCATAGCTCATCACGATAACGGGTTAATAAAGGCATCGCATTTTTCTGTGCGAAATCTTCAAATTGCAATAATACGTTTGGCCAGCGGCGTTTAACGGCTTGAACAAATTCATCAAGGAATTCGTTGTATTCATCACCGGTAATACGCGGGTGACGCCATCCCATATATAGAGGGTCATTCAGACGTTGTGGGTTATTGGTCCCCACATCAATAACAATAGGTAAGGTATAAGCAGGGCTGATACCCCCACATGCGGTATACAGGGATAGCTTACCAATTGGGATACCCATACCACCAATACCTTGGTCACCGAGACCTAAAATGCGCTCACCATCGGTGACCACAATCACCTTCACATTTTGTTTAGTGGCGTTTTGCAGCATGTCATCGATATGTGCGCGGTTTGGATAAGAAATAAATAAACCACGTGCACGGCGATAAATGTCAGAGAAATGCTCACAAGCTTCACCCACGGTTGGGGTATAAATAATAGGCATTACTTCAGTGAGGTGAGCATCAATCAAGCGATAAAATAAGGTTTCGTTGGTGTCTTGAATATTACGCAGATAAATGTGTTTATCAATATCTGATTTAAAATCAATCAATTGGCGATAGGCGCGTTCAACTTGCTCTTCGATGGTTTCAACTTGCTCAGGGAGCAAACCATGTAAGTTGAAATTTGCGCGCTCTTCTTCAGTGAAGGCGCTTCCTTTATTCAGTAAAGGGAATTCAAGCAAAATTGGGCCAGCGTAGGGTATATAGAGAGGGCGTTTTGTTTCGTATTCATGTTCCATGAAATATCACTCTTCGGACGATTAATCAACAAAGTCAGGGTAGATCCTAAGCTAAACAGCAAATATGTACAGTAAATAATGATAAAAAAGCGTTAAAAAATTTACTGAAAAATATTGTGCATATGATAAGGAGTTTATGCGCGAAAGGGAATGAAAGCCGTCAATGGTGTACTCATTACGGTGGGTAGATCACGCTTAGCCAAGTATGAATGAATTCTTTTTATCTCAACGGGTTTTTAAACAATGATTTAACTTCCTTATGGATAAATTTTCTTAATGTTTTTTTCTCTATTTTTAATGAGTTAGTGAGTGAAAAAATTAGTTTACTGTAAGCGAAATTATATTTTCAAATATCATATATTGCTGCATGTTTTTAACTGTTTTAGCTTAGGGTTATTAATTTATATTTCAATCTTGGGGTAAATCATAGATGAAAATTAAAAACATATTAATAATATTCATATTATTGATTATTTCTCTTTGCAATCTGTCATATGGAAATGGCTTTTTAATAAACAAAAAAGAGAAAGTAAAATCAGATAATATTGAAAATTCTTATAATAGTAAGAAAGAAATAGGTATTTTTATTATTTTGATTAGAGAATATATGAAGCAAGTGATGGTTGAATATAATAAACCATTATCAAATAAAGATTTTAATAAATACCATTATGAACACGCATTAGCTCATCTAGAAGTGCTTTTAAAACGTTTTGAAAATGGCAGTACTACGACTCGCAGGGATATTAGTTATCAAGAGGCTGCTGAAATAAATAAAAAAGCATTTGCAGCCTGTGACATGCCCTTTGATGCTTGGTTCTTTGCAGATGTTTTTGATGTCTTAGATCATGAAACTAATCAAAAAATTTGGGATGACATGCTAAATGCATTGGCGAATGATTCCCATGAAAGTGAAAAAAAAGTATTTTTATTTCTTTGGAATAAAATGAAAGATGTATCGGATTTAGATAAGATCGAAAAAAGCAAAAGATGGCTTAATAGACTCGATCGCGTAATTATATCATTTAAATCATGATTAGAAATTATATTTTATTATTCTAGTTTTTATAATTTAATTGTTATTAAATTAGTTCAATAGGCGAAATTATGGAATTTGGTGTTTTTATCAGGTATATATTTAAGTTGATTGCTAATGTATTTCTATTATTAATTTCTATAAATGTTTGTGCAGAAAATAGACCGGGCTTTGTCTGTGGGCAGTTTAATAAGAATATTATAGAAGTTCCTAGCGAGTATGTTTTTCCATTTGCTGAATATGAAGGGTATAGCTATTTTGACCCAAGGTTTATTGAAAATAAAGAAGGATGCGATGCTAATTTTAGAGAGTTAACATTAATAACGCATTGGCCTTATATGACAAGTGTTGATTCCAAAAAAAAATCCACCTTGAAATAGATGAAAAAACGATAAGAATTATATTGAGACCAATTCGATAGAAAGATTATTCATTAACACAAAAAATGAGAAATTATCTAAATGCATCATATTTAGGAAAGCGAAGTCAAATATTTTATGACGATGATTCCGAACTTCAATATGTTGACTATTTTGATGAATATAATATATCTGAAAAACTATATAGTGGAGAAAGAACTCAAAAGAAAAGAACTTTTTTTTGGTTCGAAAATGAAAATGAAGTTATTGCTATCTTAGAATGCTTATGGCTACCATTAGAAAATAAATATTTAAGTTGTAATATGAGTTTTTCAATATTGGAAGTGAGAATACTAGCAGAGGTTAGGTTTAGTTTTGATAAACATAAAAAATGGAGAGATATAATGAAAGAAACTAAGGTTTTTGTGATTGATTTTATTAAGGATGAATATTATGAGTAAAGATATGGCTAGTTTTTCAATTAATTATAATGATGTTGTAAATTTGAAGGCTATTTTAAATGAAGGATATTTGGAAGCGTTTTACAGATATCTTGCTGACAAGGGGGATAGGTATTCATTAACGGCGCCTGGGAGTTATAATGAGCATAGTTTCTTAAGCCGATTATACTTTAATTATGGTTTAGATGTTTATAGTGATGAACTGAAATACATGTATTTAAGAGGAATATTATATAGGGTTCAACAGGATTTAGCTAAAGAGTACATGGTGTTAATAGAAAGTAAGTTTAAAAATAATATGGATAAAAGAGGGTTTATAAATATATCTAGTGAGGATATTTATAAGCACTATATGCATGTTTTAGAAAAAAATAATATGTTTATGGGATATTGGGATACTAATATAGCAATGTTATTTTTTACTACTGAAGAAAGAGGGGAGTATTGGGATAGTAAATTAAATAATAGTGATTCATTCAAAGGCCAAGTGATTCATTATTTTAAAACTATAAATTCCCTATTGGATATTTATGATAAATATACTAATAAAAAAGGTACTCCTATAGCGTGGTACTTGAAAAATAACTATAATCTATTTATGTATTAAAGGGGGTGTGAGTTAATTGAAGAGCAGAAAGATATAATATTAAAAGATAAATATCTTTGTGATTTAATATATACTGTTCATATGAAGTATGTTAAATACAAAGATGAAATGGATATTAAAATAGGGAATGTGTATGATTTAATAAACTATCAAGAAAATGAATTATTTTACTCTGATAAGATTGATTTGAAAAATAAAATCAAATTAGAGGTGTTGGAAAAAGATATTAAAAATAGAAGGAGAAAAAGGTCAGTTGGTAATTATACTGATGAGTTTGTTACGAAAAAAGATGATGCTATTAGAATATATGAGGAGTTTAAAAAAATACAAAAGTCTGAAGTTATTTATGATTATTTGGAAAGTGAAGGTTCCAAATACGCTGTTATTGCAAATGGATTGATTAAAGAACAATCTTTATCTGGAAAGGTTGCAAGTAATTTTATAGATACAGAGTTGGAAAAAAATGGAATAAATGAAAGTAAAATTATTTTGGATAAATTAAAATTGGATTTGGCAGAAGAAACTATTTTAACATTTATATCACGAAGTGATAGTGATGGGGTTATAAAGGGAGATTTAACATCACAAGAAACACAACGTATTCATTATAATGCTTTTGAACGTAATGGTATATCAAGGTATGGATGGACATTAACAATCCCTTACCAGATTTTACCAGAAAGCGGACATAAAGAAATTCATCTTGAAATGTTAAAATCTGCAGGTAATGATCAGGCTGAATTTCAGTTTTCTATTTTCTTAAGTGACGAAATGTTTCTCGAAATAATTAAAAACCCAAAGATAGAATCGATAAAATATTATGTTAATTGGGGGGAGACATTATTAACAATTGATAATATAAAAGAAGTGGGGGCTGTTTTTGGTGATTATTTTGTAGAAAGTGGAATAACACTCAAGGAAGATATAGCAGCCTACGTGAATGAATTAAAAAAAGTTATCCCTAAAAGCGATTTAGATATTTATGGGGTTGAGAGCAAAATATCGCAAACCAAAACCCAGCCTATCAATCAAGGAGCGCCATCAACACCACCAATTAAGCATCCACATAATAGGGTAGAGAAATCGATATTGGAAAGCACTTATCCGAAAGTCGAACCGAATAGACAATTAGCACCTCGTACAACAAATCTGTTTGATAGATTAACAGTTGATAAAAATGAAACACCAACAAATCATTATTTAGAACGCCCAAGCGTTGTTCTTCCGGGAACGCCAGGATTTAAAGACTTTCCTAAGGATACAATAGAAAATAATCGTCATTTCGAGAACATGGTTGGTCAGCTAAGAGACAATATGTCATCAATGAATAACTCAATGAATTCATTTAATGATAGATACTCAATACCTTCAATACCAAGTGTACCTGAATTTAGTTATAGGGGGTATTCGTCAGGGGCTTCTTTTAATTTTAATTAGTATTATAAAATTGCTAATAATAAAAATAATTATTTATGATGGTTTGTCATAACATGAAACGGTTATTGCTGACTATTCATATTAGTAGCAATAACCGTTACTTTTAAATCAATATCAAATTAATCCAAATAAGCTAATTCAATATTTTGGCAACCTAGTGCCTGTAATGTATTTTTGGTCACACACCAATGTTTGATAATCGCATCTTGCTTTTCAACAAATTTAGCTTGGTCGATGGCGTGAATATCTTTACCTGCAAGGTTAATCATAATTAAAGCGGCTTGCAGTGGCGGTAAACTTGGGTTGAATGCGGCATTTTCTGCGTAGCGTCCGGTAAACAGTGAGCCATCTTTTAATTGTAACGCAATTCCTGAATGGGATTGGCTATAAGGTGCATGGGATTGGTTTGCAGCCTCAATTGCTGCACTTAATAACCGGTCACGGCTTTGGTTTTTATAGCCATGGTCAACAGGGTCGAGTAGTAAAGTAGTAATATTGAGGTCAGACGGCCCAAATGAGTCGGGTAAATAGTGGTGTAGTACTGCGGGTGTGCGGCCTGGTAAGTTCACCATAATTTTACCGCCTTCACGCAATTCATTCATAAATTGGCGGCAGTGCCCACAAGGTGTGTAATTCACGGTAATTGAGGTAATCTGAGTTTCACCTTTCATCCAAGAGTGTGTCACTGCACACTGTTCTGCATGGATCACTTGCCCCATTGAAACATGGCTAAATTCCATATTGGCGCCGAAATATAAATTACCGCTAGCACCGCAAGCGATTGCACCAACGTGAAAATGGGAGATTGGAGTAATTGCATAAGCCGCAGCGAAAGGCAATAACGCAAAGGCTAGCTCAGCGTCGTTTACACCTGCTTCAGCTTTAATCTGTTTGACTTGTTCCGCTGTTAACATACCTCGGAAATCAGAATTATCAATGATTGGTCTAAGTACCGACTGTAACTTTTCTGGAAGTTCGGCCCAAGCGGCCTTAAATCGTGAATGCATGTGTTACCTCCCTAATTAATTGTTTTTATTCTATTCAATAATGCGCCTAACAATATGTGATTTAAATCACCATTTTAAATGAAACATATGAAACAAATTCTTTAATTGAGAGATGTGTCTCATGTTTTCTCTGTGTGTTAGTGAGTAAGAGGCTAATGGATTCCTCTTACTCATTTGCTTGGATATTGGCTTAGTGAATTAAGCTTAGCTAAAAAGATGTAAAATAACAGGAAAGATAAATGGGGCAATAAGTGAGGTGATAACCCCACAGGTCATCAATGCAAGGGAACTATAAGCGCCTTCAATGTAATTCACTTCGGCACAGCGGGCAGTTCCTAGGGCGTGGGATGCGGTTCCCATCGCGAGCCCTCTTGAGGCGTGGGTTCGTACACGCAGCACATCAAATAAGCTATGGCCAAACATGGCGCCTAAGATCCCAACAAATAACACACAGGCGGCACTAATCGCAGGGATCCCACCAACCGAATCAGCAACAGCCATCGCGATAGGGGTAGTGACCGATTTAGGCAAAATAGAACCCGCGATATCAGGGGTTGCCCCTAACCATAGTGCGATGGCGGCACCGCTAAACATGGCCACTAAACTACCTGCAAAACAAATGCTTAATAAAGATTTCCACTGGGCCCGAATTTGGTGCATTTGTTCGTAAAGTGGAAAAGCTAGCGCGACGACTGCAGGTTGTAGTAAATCATTGAGTATTTTGCTACCTGCAAAATAGTGCTCATAAGAAGTATTTGTCACGACCAATAACGCAATCAATACCGCAATAGTAATTAATAGTGGGTTTAAAATCGGTAACTTAAATGTGGTCGACAGCTTACGAGCCAAATAAAACACCACAATGGTCAGCGGCAATGACCACCAAATATGTTCTAACATTATTCATTCCCCTTAGTTTTATCATTATTAATGACCGAAGAAATTGGCTCTTCGGGGGGTAAAGGAACGTCATCAGGTTGAGCACCAACGACAGGGCGTTCCTTATGAATATAGTTAGAACTGATGGCGACAACGACCATAACGATTAAGGTACTAACCACACAGGAAACGATGATGGGAACCATTTGTTGGCTGATTAATTCATAGTAATTCATTATGCCAACACCAATAGGAACAAACAGGATGGTCATATTTTTCAACAAAATGCTGCAACCGGGTTGTGCCCACTTCGCGGGGATAATTTGTAACGCAAGCAGTATGAATAAAATTAACATGCCGACAATGCTGCCAGGGATGGAGAATGGAAGTAGTGTTGAGATAAGGTTTCCAATAATCAGGCAAAGGTAGAGTATTGCGAAAGCTCGCAAATATTGCCATCCCGTTATCAGTACCTGTTTAAATGACATGAGACTGGTCCTGTAATGTAATATCTATTCATCATACAATTAACTTTATTATTGTGCTACCGATCACAATAAAAAGGCAATAAAAAAGTGGGAAGTATTTAGCTTCCCACTTTTGATGAATAACAGACTAGAGCAAGTATGGGTTATTTAACTTGCATACCGGGTTGTGCACCACTATCAGGGCTGAGTAGGAAGATATCTTTACCACCAGGGCCAGCAGCCATTACCATGCCTTCAGAAACACCAAAACGCATTTTACGAGGTGCGAGGTTGGCAACCATCACGGTTAAACGGCCTTCTAAGGCTTTTGGATCTGGGTAAGCGGAGCGAATACCAGAAAATACTTGGCGTGTTTCACCACCGATATCCAATCGCAATTTCAGTAGCTTGTCTGAGCCTTCAACAAAATCAGCTTGCTTGATTAATGCAATTCGCAGGTCAATTTTCGCAAAATCATCAAAGGTGATGGTTTCTTGAATTGGGTCATCGGCTAGCGGCCCCGTAAGTTGCTGAACGGGTTTGATACTCTCTTTTGAGGCTTCGACCATTGCATCCACTTTTGCCATTTCAATGCGGTTAAACAATGCCTTAAATGGTGCGACGCTGTGGTTCAATAATGGGGTGTTAATCGCATCCCATGATAATTCACTATTTAAGAAAGCTTCAGCACGCTTAGTGAGCCCTGGTAAAACAGGTTTCAGGTAAGTCATCAGAACGCGGAACAAATTGATGCCCATCGAGCAAATATCTTGCAGCTCTTGATCTTTACCTTCTTGTTTTGCTACAACCCAAGGGGCTTTTTCATCAACATAGCGGTTTGCGATATCGGCTAATGCCATGATTTCACGGATCGCTTTGTTATATTCACGGTTGCTATAATCTTCACCGATAACTTTAGCCGCATCAATAAATTGTTGGTACAGCTCAGGTTCAGCGAGATTTGCCGACAATTTACCGTCAAAACGTTTAGCAATAAAGCCTGCGTTACGAGATGCCAAGTTAACCACTTTATTGACGATATCGCTATTTACGCGCTGTACGAAATCTTCTAAGTTAAAATCGATATCATCGATACGAGAAGACAGTTTGGCAGCATAATAATAACGCAAGCAGTCGGCATCTAGGTGATCTAAGTAAGAGCGGGCAGTAATAAATGTACCGCGCGACTTCGACATTTTTGCCCCATTAACCGTGACATAACCATGAACAAACAGATTTGTTGGTTTACGATACTGGCTACCTTCTAACATGGCAGGCCAGAACAGGCTGTGGAAATAGACGATATCTTTACCAATGAAATGGTAAAGATCGGTTTTCGAATCTTTATTCCAAAACTCGTCAAAGTCAAGGTCACCGCGTTTATCACACAGATTTTTAAAGGAGCCCATATAACCGATAGGGGCATCTAACCAGACATAGAAATATTTACCCGGCGCATTCGGAATTTCAAAACCGAAATAAGGCGCATCACGGGTGATATCCCATTGTTGTAAGCCAGATTCGAACCACTCCTGCATTTTATTGGCGACTTGTTCTTGCAGTGCACCTGAGCGAGTCCATGCTTGAAGCATGTCGCTAAAGGCAGGAAGATCAAAGAAAAAGTGTTCTGAATCACGCATGACAGGTGTCGCACCTGAAATCACTGAACGTGGGTTAATCAGCTCTGTTGGGCTGTAGGTTGCGCTACACACTTCGCAGTTATCACCGTATTGGTCTTCGGCTTTACATTTTGGACAAGTGCCTTTAACGAAGCGATCTGGTAAGAACATGCCTTTTTCTGGGTCGAAAAGCTGTGAAATAGTGCGATTTTTAATAAAACCGTTATTTTTCAGTTTTCCGTAAATTAGTTCGGATAATACTTTGTTCTCTTCACTGTGTGTGGAGTGATAGTTGTCATAACTAATGGCGAAACCAGCAAAATCGTTCTGATGCTCTTGGTTCACTGCCGCAATCATCTCTTCTGGCGTTACGCCCAGCTGTTGAGCTTTAAG
This sequence comes from Providencia sp. PROV174, assembly GCF_028480685.1. Lineage (NCBI taxonomy): Bacteria > Pseudomonadati > Pseudomonadota > Gammaproteobacteria > Enterobacterales > Morganellaceae > Providencia > Providencia sp. PROV174. The sequence goes on along the minus strand of NZ_JAMPOT010000010.1, from coordinate 70,422 downwards.
CATGATTGGAGTTCCGTGCGCGTCATCGGCACAGATAAAGTGAACCTCTTTGCCGCGCATTCGCTGATAACGGACCCAAATATCAGCCTGAATGTGTTCCAGGATATGACCAAGATGGATTGAACCGTTAGCATAGGGTAACGCACAGGTTACCAGTAATTTATTCGCGACTTGAGACATAGTAACTTTCTTACTTCCATTATTTGAAAAGGGTCTTTGATGTTAACCGATCAAAACCATCGCTGCTAGGGGTATAAAATATTAATTGGCAATTTGTTCGAAAAAGAAATTTTTACCTCTTTGTGGTTTTTACTGTGCGGGGTAATCACTATTTTTTGTGTTCTCTGTTATGATTAATCTCAGTCAAAGTATATCTGTTTAATTTTATGTAGCTTATTATTCAGGATGTACCTAGTTCAAAAATATAAATAAAGGAGCCGGGATGAACGATAAATCCCCCGAGCAGAACAAACCAGAACTGCTGACTGAACAAGTCTCCAAAGTTTTGGCTTCATTTACACACCCAACACTGCAACGTAATTTGATTTCTATCAAAGCGTTACATCATTGCGCAATGTTGGACAACGTGCTGCATGTCGAATTAGTTATGCCATTCGTTTGGAAAGGGCCGTTTCAAACTTTAATTAGCGAAAAAACCGCTGAATTGAAGCAACAAACAGGCGCTCATGCTGTTGAATGGAAACTGCGTCATGACATCACCACATTAAAACGTGCAAATGATTTGCCGGGTATTAATGGTGTTCGTAATATCTTAGCCGTCAGTTCGGGTAAAGGTGGTGTTGGTAAATCCAGTACTTCTGTGAACTTAGCGCTTGCGCTGGCACAAGAAGGAGCGAAAGTGGGGATCCTTGATGCGGATATTTACGGCCCATCAATTCCAAATATGTTAGGCACAACACTAGAGCGCCCAACCTCCCCAGATGGTCAGCATATGGCCCCAATCATGGCGTATGGCTTGGCAACAAACTCAATCGGTTACTTAGTGACCGATGATAACGCGATGGTTTGGCGTGGCCCAATGGCAAGCAAAGCATTGATGCAGATGCTACAAGACACGTTATGGCCGGATTTGGATTACTTAGTTATCGATATGCCACCGGGAACAGGTGACATCCAGCTGACGCTTTCTCAAAATATTCCAGTAACCGGTGCTGTTGTGGTGACGACTCCACAAGATATTGCCTTGGTTGATGCCATGAAAGGCATTGTGATGTTTAAGAAAGTTAATGTCCCAGTACTGGGTGTTGTTGAAAACATGAGTGCACATATTTGCAGCAATTGTGGGCATGTAGAACCGATTTTTGGTACCGGTGGTGCTGAGAAATTAGCAGAAAAATACCATACTAAATTATTGGGACAGGTTCCTCTGCATATCTCTTTACGTGAAGACCTTGACCGTGGCCAGCCTACTGTTATGCGTGATCCAGAAGGTGAATTTGCCGATATCTACCGTGAAATTGCTTCAGGAATTTCAGCCTTGATGTATTGGGAAGGGGATAAAATCCCAACAGAAATTTCTTTCCGTGCAGTTTAATCGGTTATAGAGCAAAAAGGCTATTTAGTATTATCTCTAAATAGCCTTATTTATTGTTGAACCCTTTCTTTACTAAACACGCCTACTTTAACCTTCTATACCTTCTATTTTTCTGAATTGTTCTCGGAATATTTCTTTATTGCGTCATGTTCGCGTAGAATAGCCGCATCTGTTATTTAATCAGTTTTCTTTCTACCTGCGGGTAACCCGAAAAGGTGACTATGAAATTTTTAATTTTTATTGTTGTCGTGGTGCTGATCGTTATCTATTTTTATAACCGTATCGTTGCATTGCGAGAAGCTGTTATTTCGAGTGAAACAGAGATTTCAGTTCAATTAGACCGTCGTGGAAAAGTATTTGATAGCTTATTGGCAACAGTTAAAAAATATTTAAGCCATGAAACCGAGGTGTTCAGCAAAATTACTGAACTACGGACACAAGCACAAAATACGACAGGAGATAAAGCCCGCGAAGCCGAAGATGCATTATCAAAAATGGTGACCAGTGGGGCGATTAATGTCGCAGTTGAAGCTTATCCTGAGCTAAAATCCGATGCAATTATGGCAAATTTACAAGAAGAAATCGTTTCTTCAGAAAATAAACTGTCATTTGCTAAACGTGGTTATAACCGCTCATTAGAAACGTATAATGCGTATATTGCGTCTATGCCCGCGGCACTAATTGTTGGCATTATTCCTAGCTTAAAAATTTCAAAGGAATATTGGCGTCTTGATGAAGAAACTATTAAGACTGAGGAATCACGTCGCATTAATTTTGATTAAAAATCTCTTACCTTTGAAGTTATCAATCATCGGAATGCCTTATGGTGTTCCGATATTATATGAGTGGTAGATAGCAGGTCACATTATGGATTTTAGAAACGTCATTCGTAAAAATAATCTTCGCACGCGTTTGGTGGTGATGAGCTATATTTTTTTAATGCTAATTATTGGCTTATTGGCAGATATTGCAACACATCCAAATGAGCAATTGGACTTAGTCGATAATGCGATGATGTTTGTGACACTTCATGAATTACCTATCGCCACTTTTATTGTTTTAGGTTTAACCTTTCTTGGGCTGATTTATATTCATTTTAGAGGCCATAAAATGATGTTAGCTGGGATGAATGCCAGAGAAATCACCCAAGAAAATGCGAGTAGCCCTCAAGAAAAGCAACTTTTTAATATTATTGAAGAATTAAGCTTAAGTGCTAGTTTAGGTTATATTCCCCGTTTATATATTTTAGAAACGGATGAGCCGAATGCTTTTGCAGCAGGGTGGAATAAGCGTAATGCACTTGTGGGGGTAACCAGAGGTTTGTTACAAACACTTAATCGGCAAGAAGTTCAAGCCGTTCTCGCTCATGAAGTTGGGCACATTATTCACGGCGATTCAAAATTAACGCTGTATGTGGGGATTTTGGCAAACGTGATTTTAACGGTAACGAATTTATTTAGTCAGATTTTTATCCGAACAGCAGGGCGCAGCCGCAATAATGCTGCTAATAAAGCGCAAATGATCCTATTGGTTCTAAATTTTGTTTTACCGTGGATAACCCAAATACTCTATTTTTATTTATCTCGTACCCGTGAATATATGGCTGATGCAGCGGCAGTGGATTTGACTTCAGATAACCAAGCCATGATAAGTGCGTTGAAAAAAATCTCCGGTAATCATGAAACCCATGAATATGATAACAGTACCACAGGGCAAGCTTACCGCAAGGCCGCTTATATTTTTAATAAAGGCGATTCTGTATTTTCTACTCACCCTTCGATTGAAAATCGCATTGCGGTATTAGAAGGAAAAAAACAATTTTAGTGTATAAATGACATTTTGTACGCTCCGATTTACGGCATTTCCTATCCAATGGGTGTTTTTTTAGCGAACTTTGTTGAGGTATGCTGGAACAACACGCCATTACCCCCTATAATTCCGCCAACATAACATTTTTCTGTTGTGTATCTCATTTCTAAATATTTAACCAGGTTATCATTTTATGACTGACATAGCGCATCACTGTACCATTGTAGGTATATCGGGAGCCTCTGCATCTGGCAAAAGCTTAATTGCAAGCACGTTATACCGTGAATTAAGAGAACAGGTCGGTGATCATAATATCGGTGTTATTCCAGAAGATTGTTATTATAAAGACCAAGCCGATGTCCCAATGGAAGAACGCCTTAAAGTAAATTATGACCATCCTAACTCGATGGACCACAGCTTGCTTTATGAACATCTCAAATCACTGAAAAGTGGCCAAGCAGTAGAAATCCCGCAATACGACTATGTCGCTCATACACGTAAACAAAAAACCATCACGTTCAAACCTAAAAAAGTCATTATCATTGAAGGTATTTTGTTATTAACAGATAAACGCTTACGTGGTGAAATGGATTTTTCTATTTTTGTTGATACACCACTTGATATTTGCTTGATGCGCCGTATTAAACGTGATGTAAATGAAAGGGGCAGAACACTTGATTCCGTTATTGACCAATATAATAAAACGGTTCGCCCAATGTTTTTGCAATTTATTGAGCCATCAAAGCAATATGCCGATATCATTGTTCCTCGCGGTGGGAAAAACCGTGTAGCGATTGATATCTTGAAAGCGAAAATTGGCGAATTCTGTCAAGATTAAACCGCGCAGAAATTAAAATAATGAAGGGGGAAACAACCATGCGTCTTTGTGACCGCGATATTATTCAATGGATGGATGATGGTAAATTAGTTATTAGCCCACGCCCACCAGTTGAACGAATCAATGGTGCAACTGCAGATGTTCGTTTGGGAAATCAATTCCGCGTTTTTCGAGGACACACGGCTGCATTTATTGACCTTAGTGGCCCTAAAGATGAGGTTAATGCCGCATTAGATCGCGTCATGAGCGATGAAATTGTTCTTGATGAGGATGAGCCATTTTTCCTGCACCCAGGAGAATTAGCACTTGCAGTGACGCTTGAGTCTGTTACGCTCCCTGATAACCTTGTAGGTTGGTTGGACGGGCGCTCTTCATTAGCGAGATTAGGTTTGATGGTGCACGTAACCGCACATCGAATTGACCCCGGTTGGCATGGGCAAATCGTGCTAGAATTTTATAATTCAGGTAAATTACCATTAGCATTGCGTCCTGGCATGGTGATTGGTGCATTAAGCTTTGAGCCGTTATCAGGTAGTGCTGATCGCCCTTATAATAGCCGACAAGATGCTAAATATAAAAACCAACAAGGTGCTGTTGGTAGCCGTATCAGTGAAGACTGATAACCGGTGAACTTTGCGGAAGTTGTTGTGTTTAATGGAGATTAAACCGGTAATTTCCGCCCATTTTCAGGGATAGGTGTGAGTTCATTTTTGTGGCGAGCGCAAGCGGAATTTAAGAGAGGGAAGGATGAAACGTTTTTTGACGACACTGATTATTTTACTTGTGGTGATTGTTGCAGGGTTAACAACACTTGTAATGTTAGTGAACCCGAATGATTTCCGTCATTATATTGTTGAACAAGTAGAGAAAAAAAGTGGTTATCAACTTGAATTCAACGGTGATATGCGTTGGCATGTGTGGCCAACCTTAAGCATTATTACTGGGCCTGTTTCCCTTACTGCACCGAATGCCGCTAAACCCATCCTAAGTGCAGATAATATGCGCTTAGATGTTGAATTATGGCCTCTCATTTCCCATAAGCTTTCTGTTGAGCAAATTGTTATCGATGGTGCTGTTATTCGCAAAACACCCGATAGCGAAATCCAAACTCACCGTAACGCCCCTGTAGCACCCGGTGGTGTACCAACATCAACCTCTGCACAAGAGAAAAGTGACTGGTTATTAGATATAGAAAAAATTAATATTTCTAATAGCTTAGTTATTTGGCAAACAGCTAAAGATGAATTTAACCTGCGTAACATTGACTTATCACTGAAGAAAAGTGATAAAAAACAGGTCGTAGTTAAATTCAGTGGAAATCTAAATAAAAACCAACAAGAATTTGTATTTAATCTACGTGCAGATATCGATTTATCAGATATTAATCAAAAGATTAACGGGAATTTAACCCAATTTGATTATAAATTGAGTGGTGTCGATTTACCTGAAAGTGGAATTGAAGGGCAAATAACGAGTGATTTTCTATACACCAAAGGGAAAGTAGAAAGTGCGAGTTTAAGCAATTTAGCAATAACGGCTAATGACAGTGCTCTATCAGGGAATGTCAGTATCCAACTATCTGATACTCCTAAAATTATGGTTAGTTTAGTGGCCGAGAAATTAGACTTAGATAATCTATTAGGGACGGCATTTGCCAGTACCAACGCTTCATCAGAGGTGAATAATAACCGCGTTGGTGTTAAGCCGGTTATTTCTGGGGCTAATCCTCAACAGTATGATTTATCAGGCTTGCAGGCATTTTCCGCCAATCTCAATTTAGCCATTAACCAGTTAATTTATCGTGGAATGGTAGTCAGTGACGTGGTTTTTGAGGCACAAAACCAAACCCCTCGTTTGACTGTTTCAAAACTACAAGGTGAGGCATTTGGTGGTGATTTTTCATTACCGGTGACATTTAATTACAGTTCAACTCCTGCTTATGTTTCAGCAAAGCCAGATTTAAAAAATATCGACTTAACACCACTATTAAAAGCCTTCGATATGCCACAAAAATTAAGTGGAATAATTTCGTTAAATGCGGCGTTATCGGGTGTGGGTTATGATGACAATGCAGTGAAAAATCAGTGGCAAGGGCCTGTTAATTTTGAGTTAAGAAATGCCAAACTACAGGGGTTGAATATTCCGTTATTAATTCAGCAATCGGTTTCCAGAGTAACCAATAAAATTAATGCGCCCGTGAATACGGGGAACGTCACTGAGGTTGATTCTTTCACTGTGGCAGGTAAATTAAATAAAGGTACGTTGAACATTTCCTCTATGAATGCGATGTCATCCTTAGTTAACATCAGTGGGCAAGGCCGTATGAATATCCCTAATGAAACCATTGATGTCAATTTAGGGGTTAATATTGCCAATGGCTGGGGTGGGGATTCACGTTTAGTTCAACAATTGCAAGCAATGACCATTCCACTGCGAATTTATGGTAATTGGCATAATTTGAAATACCAATTAGATATCGAAAAATTACTGCGTAATGAGTTACGTACACAAGCTAAAGAAGCGCTTGGTAATTTTTTAAAGAAAGAAGAAAATAAAGGACTCAATGATTTATTGAATGCCCTTTAAGACAACAAAACGCCCTTAAATGGGCGTTTGAGGTTGTTGACAAAGCGGGATAAAAGCGTGTTTTTTCCCGCTTTGTGTTATCAGCCGAAAATCAATAGTAGCCATTTCCTGTTTTATAGTCTGCTTTTCTTTTCTGTATATCTGCAGAGGTTCTTGAAGTTTTATCAATCGAGTATTCTCCAGATAAAAAACTATTTTTAGCATTACCTTGATGAAATATTGCTGTTGTATTATTTATTTTACCTTCTAATTCATTGAGTGCATTTTCTTTTTTACTATTGTGCTGATAAGTTGAACGTTTTAATTCATTCCTATAGCTTTGAATGTTACCTTTTAATTTTGAGAGCTGATTATTCAATGTAGTCATTGTATTTTTAGATAAGATGACCTTACATCCTCGTCCATCTGAGGTACCGATACTTTTTATTTTTTTTGCGATAGTTGATAAATTCTTAGATATTTCATTTCTCAATTTTTTAATATCTTGATTGTGTACGGTTTTTTCATCTGTTCTAGTGAGGGTACTCATAGATTGAGTTTTTGAAACTTCAATAGGAGCGTCTTTACTAAAAAACTCTTTCATTTGGCTGACGTCTGAAAAGCAGACTTTCTTTTTAGAGGTTACTGGGCATTGCTCCGCATTATTTTGAATGCGACTTGCTGTAACTGCAATTTTTCCTGATGATTTATCAGCACTTTTATTAATATTTGATGTTTTTAATGTATTTACATTTAGAGGCTGGGTATTTACTCGCATAGCATGACCTTTATTAGAGTTTGGGTGTATTTAATTGCTATGAATTATTCAGCATTTCAATGTTTATTTCTTTTAAAAAACGATGGCAGTTTTTTATTTACAGTTATTAAATCGTCATTTTTCTCTAAGAAAAAGACAAAAAAATACCGACGCAGAGGCCGGCATTTTTGTATTAGCGCTAAAGGTTAGTCATCTTCAAACTCATAACCATCCCCTTCAGGGGCTGGTGGAGTGATTAGCACTTTATTGACTCGGTGGCTGTTAACCTCAAGAGGTTGGAATATACAACCGTTAATTGTCACTTGTTCACCCACTTCAGGAACACGTTGCAGGTGCTCCATTAAAAGACCCGCAATCGTTTCATACTCACGTTTATCGTCTAATTCCATCGGGATAAACATGATCAGGTCTTCAAGTGGCATAAAGCCGTTGGCAATCCAAGTACCATCATCCAGTTTTTGAATGTCGTGGCGTGAGTCATTTTCTTCATCACCAACGGGCAAGTTACCTGCTATTGTTTCCATTACGTCGGTCAATGTCACGATACCTTCGATAGAACCAAATTCATCCACAACAAAGGCAAAGTGGGTATGCGCTTTACGGAATTGCTCTAACGCTTTTAACAGTGATAACCCTTCAGGGAAGATCAACGGTTGGGTAATTAGCGCTCGTAAATTTAGCGGCTGACCACTTAATTGTTGTTTAACTAAATCCATGACGTGGACAACACCGACTGGCTCGTCACTAATGGTTTCATCAATGACTACAAGGCGCGAATGTGGATTTTTCTCCATTAATTGCAATAAATCGGCAGAAGATTTATTAATGTCGAGGTAATCCACATCATGGCGTGAAGTCATAATGCTTTCTACGTTACGCTGCGCCATACCGAGCACTCGAGCAATCATTAAACGCTCTTGTGGGTCAAAAACGGATTGATTATCAGCGATAAGATCAGAAGTGTGTGGGTCTAATTCTCCACGCTCGTTATTACCGCTAAGAATACGTAATACCGCCTCTGCTGTACGTTCACGTAGTGGGCGTGAGCCTTTAAGAAATTTACGTCGATTAAATTGTGCAAATTGGTTTAGGACTTCAATCATGATAGAGAAGCCAATTGCAGCGTATAAGTAACCTTTCGGTATGGCATAGCCAAACCCTTCGGCAACTAAGCTGAAACCAATCATTAGTAAGAAGCTCAAACACAGTATGACAATGGTTGGGTGCTGGTTAACAAAGCTCGTTAACGGTTTACTTGCCCAAATCATTAATGCCATTGCAATGGTCACAGCTGCAATCATTACACCGATATGGTCAACCATACCGACAGCGGTGATCACGGAGTCCAGTGAGAATACGGCATCAAGAACAATAATTTGTGCAACAACAGCCCAGAAATTAGATGTCTTTCTTTGGGTATTGGTGTGTTCGTCTTTCCCCTCCAACCGCTCGTTTAGCTCCATGGTGGCTTTAAACAAGAGGAATAAACCACCCACCAACATAATTAGGTCTCGAGCACTAAAAGCGTGATCAAAGAGCGTTAATATCGGTTTCGTGAGGGTAATGAGCCATGACAGGCTAAATAGAAGCACAACACGCATAATCAGGGCTAATAAAAGTCCAGTTACACGGGCTCTATCACGCAGCTTTGGCGGGAGCTTATCGGCCAGAATGGCGATGAAGACGAGGTTATCAATACCAAGAACGATTTCTAGAACGATAAGGGTAGCGAGGCCCGCCCAAATCGAAGGATCTGCGATCCATTCCATACAGTTTGTTTTACCTTCTGATATGACGGCTTATACCGACGAGTGAATAATGGGGTTTATTGAACGAAATATCAATAAAAATTCACTTTATACTCGAAATCCTTCAAGTTGCAGCGGTGTTGACTGCACTCAGCTAGCCGAGTTACTTAGTTTATCTGTGCCCCCGTCTATCTTTGCTTGTCGCCTACCTGCAACTCGAATCATTTGGGGTATAGTTGGGCAATTCTTGACAAAAATGGCCTTGTATATGTCATCGATTGCATCAATAACTACCATGCAACACAATCCTAGGTTAATATGTGATCCCGTTAACAGAATGTCAGCACGGTCGAGGCTGACTTGGTCCTAATCAGACAGGAGTTGTTCATGTCAAAGCAGCAGATTGGTGTTGTCGGAATGGCAGTCATGGGGCGTAACCTTGCGCTTAACATTGAAAGCCGTGGTTACTCAGTGTCCATCTTTAATCGTTCTAAAGATAAAACAGACGAAGTGATTGCCGAAAATCCAGGGAAAAAGCTAGTTCCCAACTATACAATTGAAGAGTTTGTTGACTCTCTGGAAAAACCTCGCCGCATCTTGTTGATGGTAAAAGCGGGTGAAGCAACGGACAAAACAATTGCCTCGCTGACTCCTCATCTGGACAAAGGAGATATCTTAATTGACGGTGGTAATACTTTATTTACTGATACTATCCGTCGTAATCGCGAATTATCAGCGCAAGGTTTTAACTTCATTGGAACAGGTGTTTCTGGTGGTGAAGAAGGCGCACTGAAAGGCCCTTCAATTATGCCTGGTGGTCAAAAAGAAGCTTACGAACTGGTTGCTCCAATTTTAAAAGAAATTGCAGCACAAGCAGAAGGCGAACCTTGTGTGACCTATATTGGTGCGGATGGTGCGGGCCACTATGTTAAAATGGTTCACAACGGTATTGAATACGGTGATATGCAATTAATCGCAGAAGCCTATTCATTATTAAAAGGTTCATTGAACCTGAGCAACGAAGAATTAGCAGGCATCTTTGCTGAATGGAATAAAGGTGAACTGAGTAGCTATTTAATTGAAATCACAGCAGATATCTTCAAGAAAAAAGATGAAGATGGTAAATATCTGGTTGACGTGATTCTTGATGAAGCGGCTAATAAAGGTACCGGTAAATGGACTAGCCAGAGTGCGCTGGATTTAGGTATCCCTCTGACGTTAATTACTGAATCTGTATTTGCACGTTATATTTCTTTCTTAAAAGATCAGCGTGTTGCGGCGTCTAAAGTATTAACAGGTCCAACCCTCAAAGCGGTTGAAGGCGATAAAAAAGAGTTCATTGAAAAAGTTCGCCGTGCATTGTATTTAGGTAAAATTGTGTCTTATGCACAAGGCTTCCAACAGCTGAAAGCGGCATCAGAAGAATATAATTGGGATTTAAACTACGGTGAAATCGCAAAAATCTTCCGTGCAGGTTGTATTATTCGTGCGCAGTTCCTGCAAAAAATCACCGATGCGTATAACCAAGATGCAAAAATTGCCAACTTGTTGTTAGCGCCATACTTCAAACAAATTGCTGACGAATACCAGCAAGCACTGCGTGATGTGGTGTGCTATGGTGTACAAAATGGCATCCCGACACCAACATTCTCAGCCGCTATTTCTTATTATGATAGCTACCGTTCAGCCGTATTGCCTGCAAATTTAATCCAAGCGCAGCGCGACTACTTCGGTGCTCACACTTATAAGCGTACGGATAAAGACGGTGTTTTCCATACTGAGTGGATGGAATAAAACTCGTTATCATTAATTTTTGATAACACAAAAGGCGCTAGGTTTAGCGCCTTTTTTGACTTTTAAGCACCGTAAAATGTTGGATTTATAATTATGAGTAACTCGTTAATTCGGTAGCGAATTTAGCTTTTTTATAATTTATAACAGTGAATATTTTCTAAATTACATTTTATCGAGTCTAGGCATAGTTTATGCGTAATTTTCTTATCTTATTACTTTTATTAGTATTACTTGGTCCATTAGGGATTGATTTATATTTACCAACAATACCTGATATTGCGAAGGATTTAGGTAGCAGTGAGTCGGTGATCCAGTCAACGATAGCACTGTTCATTCTTGTTCTGGGGCTAGGGCAATTGATATCGGGTCCATTAGTCGATAGATATGGACGAAAACCTGTCGCGATTGCGGGTATGCTGTTATACATCATCGGTGCAGGTGTTGCTATTGTAGCTACAACACCTACTGTATTTATTGCATCGCGTTTATTGCAAGGTGTTGCGGTTTGTTGTACTTCGGTAGTGGCATTTAGTTGTGTACGTGACCGGATGAATGGTACGGAGGCAGCTCGCGCTTTTGGTTTCTTAAATGGGACATTAAATATTGTTCCAGCGTTAGCTCCACTACTTGGAGGTTTGCTGGCAGAGGCATGGGGCTGGCGGGCACCGTTCTGGTTTCTTGCTTTGTATGCGTTGGTTATATTAGTGCTAATTGTTGCTTTTTTACCGGAAACACGCCCAGTTAATTTACCTAAAGCAAAGATTATTCCTCTGAAAACCTATTGGCGAATTTTAGGAAATTATCAATTTATTATTTTTGCCTTAGTGAACGCAGGCACGATGGGTATGGCATTAACTTATGTGTCACTTGCACCAACTGTACTGATGGGGGATGCGCAGTTATCTCCGCTAGCGTTTTCTATTGTATTCGGTATTAATGGTTTTTGGATTATGTTCGCCAGTTATATCGCTAATTATTTTATTCATAAAATAGGGCGACCAACCTGTTTATTAGTTGGCAGTTTAATGATGGCATTTGGTTGCTTAGGATTATTGCTAGGTTTTGTCGTATTGCCGGTAGAAATACAAAGCCATTGGTTAGTCTATATGTTACCTGTCGCCTGTGCTTGTACAGGGCTGGCCTTTATGATGGGAACGGCAACCAGTTATGCTTTAGAACCCTTTGGTAATGAAGCAGGTACCGCATCAGCCTTAGTGGGTTTTGTACAAATGGCCGGAGGGGCAACTCTTGGGCTTTGTGCAATCGGTTTGCCCATTGCCCCAAAATTATCCTTAGCAATAGTGATGTTAGTCGGTTGTCTGTTTGGGCTAATAGCAAGAAAAACGAGTTTATCGTTTGCTAGCCATTCAATGGCTAAGGCACGTTAAACAACTATTTTTATTGATACATCAAGATGTCACTGGTTGCAGGATATAACCAGTGACAGGATTGGATTATTTATTCAACAATAGTGCCATTAATCGTAGTGAGAAACCGATTCTCTTTAATTTCAATCGGTCTTGAGTGAACCATTTTATTATTAATATACAATTTAGCCTCAATTGGGATTAAATCGTGTTCAATATTAATATGGAATTTATTCATCATATCGTTGTTGGCTCGAAAGTTATTAAGCTGATATTGACTTTTTTTCCCATCCTTAAAGCTCACCTCTAGGTAAGAGGAGTCAGTATTAACTCGCTGATCGTTTTGATAAACCATGCCATAAGAACCAAATAAAGGGGGATAAATATAGCTATCAATGGTTCCTTCAGGATCATAGAAGCCCATTAAAGTGACAACCTCTACACCTTGCTTTGTGGCTTTTTTATGGATAGCAGACTCTGGTTCCGAAATTCGTTTCCAATTAACTCCATCTGAACGATAGCAAAATAAATCATTTTTCGTGATTGTCTCCACCTTATTATTGACATGTACTTTACTGTTGTATTGTGCATATGACTTTATTTTAATAGTACTATTTTTATTATGTTCGGATGCCACAGGGAGATTAATATTCGGCGCATAATAGCCATTTCCTTGGTAAAGATAGACTAAGTTACTTTTTTTCAACAATTCATTTATACCATCAGTTGTAATATCAGAACCATTTTTTGGGGAAAACTTAATGAGACTGAAATTGGAAAGATCTAATTTAGCATCAACGCTTTTTTTAATATTTGGATCCCATTTTTTATATCCCGTCGATGATTTTGGGCAAAAAGTATATTTACTTTCCAATTTCTTTTGGATAGCAACAAGGGAGTTGGGTGTGTATGCGGTATAGGCATTGTATTTGGGATTGTAAGCTTCCCCACCACTCATTGCGTCATGGTTTAATGAACCATCTTGATAGGTATTTGGGATAAAATAGTTATTATCAGAATCCAGTAGCCATGTTGCATTTTTTTTATCAGCAGTTGCATGCGTTCCTCCTTCTTTGCCTCCATAGTAATCACTTAGACCAAAGTTATGGCCAAACTCATGACTAAGCTCATTACTATCTGTTCTATTTAACGTTGCTTTCCCACCACCGCCTGACCAGCCATGAATGACCCTCCCATTCTCATATACCCCAACAGAATTATAGGCGGTTATTTGGCTCGTAGGATTAAATGACTCAGCATCAGAAGCTGAACTGTTCACACCATAATTCGCTAGATTAATGCCATCGGCATAGAAACGTTTGGTTATCGACTCCCTCATATTACCACTATGGCCACCACCTTCACCCGTTGCTTTATCCGTGAAAACTTGCCCATCAGGCATCACCACTTTTGTAAGGTGGATTGGCTCATAGCGAGAAACAATGAAATTTTTGACGGGGATAGTTTGGTAATATTGCCGATTAAGTTCGGGCTTTTCTTGAAAAAGAAATGCATCCCTAGGAGGAGTAAGTAAACCAATATCCAATGTATTGACCAGTAATTCATTTGGGGCACCAATATCAATATCTGATAGTGTGCCTTTTTGGTCTTTCAAAACAAACTCTAGCTTTATACCTGGGTGAATATACTCTTCAGAAATTTTCACTGACCATGTATCTTCAATGTATTCCAAATTACTCGTTGAATCTTCATTTTTTGCGATAGAAGAATCATTATTAAGATAAATAGGGATCCATTTTTTATGAAAGTCATAAACAAAAAGTACACTTTCACCCGTTTTCATTTTTAGGCTATTTTTTCCATAATGAATGTAGCTATTATAATCGGCACTAGAGCTGAAAAGGATTTTTTTATTATGAAGGTCATTATCTGCCATAAGTGTAAAGTTACGTGCCCAATTTCCGTCACTTGTGGCTATTTTTATTGATTCATTGTTTTTTAATAATTCCAATAAGTGTTTTTTGTTTTTAGATGACTCATTAATTGACTTATTATTATCTAAAGTTAAATCATAACTTTCTGGTTGTGAATAGTCTAGCAGTGGGATATCTCTGGTTATAGGTATATTTTCCCAATCCCCATTAGTATTACACTTGAATAAATATAAGTCTCCTTTTTTTAATTCAATACATTTATATTTAGTATGAATAAGAGTCGGCTCATCGGATGTTGAGGTAAATAGGATTTGTTTATATACATGATTAAGATTACCTTTTAACATTAAACTATTAGTCGTATCATAATCAACCTTGGTTATTTTTATTGTTGAATGTTTATTCAAGATATCATTCATAAAGTTAGCATCAATTTCGCTAACATCGATATCTGGCAGGAATTCAATTTCAGCATCGAAAAATGGTGGCAAATTAAGTGCTGAAATATCAGGTGACTTCCAATATTCGATTAAATTGACATTCTCTTCAGTGAGCCAATGGCCACTGTTGTCACAAATAAATTGAATTGTGACACCTTTTGGTAATGGGACTGTTTCATTCCCATAGCTAATGTTAATTTCATTTTTATTAATGTTTTTTAAAATTACAGTTTTCCCTTTATATTTTATGTCATTATTTAGGATGAATGTTTCCTTTATATAATTATGATTAAAACTTAACTCTATTGATTCATTGGTTAAAATTAAATTATGTAAAGCTTTTTGGTTGGAAGCTATATCATTTAAATGATTTTCATTTTCAATGGAAATATCAAATCTTTTAGGTAATTTGAAGCAATGGGGGAATAAATTTGTTTCTATGATGTTGTTATCTGCTATTGTAGGTAATTTAATGGGTGGGAGTAGGTTTTCACTACTTATCAATTTATTATTTTCATTATAAATATTTAATTTAATGTTTTCATTTTTTTTAATTGATGATTGAGGTTTAAACATGACTAACGTTTTTCGGCCGGATACCAATTTAGGCTGTATATCTCCTTCAATTCGATTAACAGCAGGAATGATTGAGTTTTGAGCGAAATAAACACTTCCCTTTAATTCACCATTAGTATCACTGATTTCTTTATGTGTTAAAGGGTCAATAAACTTGTTTTTATTAAAGTAAATGGCGTTATCCGATCGTATTATTCTACTGGTTTTTTCGTCGTTTCTATCTGAGTGAATAAGCGGATTGTTTGTTTTATCTTCATGGATAATTATTTCCACGTTTGATTCGTTGTTTTCATTATTTAATATATGAAATATTTCGTAAATATTATTGGCCACGCTTGTTGAATAAGGAAATTCTAATGAGTTATAAGGGGAGGAATTAATAACATCTTGAATTATTGGTTTTTTTTCTATCATTTTATATTTTTCGTCTATTTAACAGTATGCTGAAATTATTTTTATTTAATTTATAATAAAATATATTAATTGTGTGATTTTTTATTTGAAAGTTAGTCTTAAATACTATTTCTTTTGTTCATTTTTTATTAATTGATAATTAATTATATGGAAATTATTTTCTATGATATTATTTGCACAAGTAATTTAAATAATAACAGGTTTGTTAGGATGAATAACATGTTGAATCCATTACTAAAACAACCTCGAGTGGCTAAAGGTGATGTATTTTGAACGCGAATGCATCACCATAGAATGCGTTCTATGGTAAATATAAACGAATTAAAAGGTTTAGTACCATGAATCAAAAGCATTGGTCAAAATACGAACTACTTCATGAGGTCGTACAAAACCCCAATATCCATATCAAAGGTAGGCATAGTTATTACAGCGACTGTTGGGATAACGGGTTTGAGCAGTCAGTTGTGCGTTATCTACAAGGTGATGAACAAAGCCGAGACTGGCAGCTAGCATGGGATGTTGACCAACTTTATATCGGTGATTATGTCTGTATTGGTAGCGAAGCTGTGATATTAATGGGAGGGAACCATACTCACCGAATGGATTGGTTTTGCTTATATCCTTTTCTTGAATTTATTGAAGAAGCTTACGTAGGAAAAGGCGACACAGTGATTGGCGACGGAGCCTGGGTTGGCATGCGTGCCTTTATCATGCCCGGAGTTAAAATAGGTGAAGGGGCTGTAATTGCTGCTAACAGTGTAGTGGTCAAAGATGTCGAGCCTTACTCCATTGTGGGAGGGAACCCTGCAAAGCCGATTAACTACCGCTTCTCACACGATGTCATTACTGAACTATTGGCATTGAAAATCTATGATTGGTCGGAGGAAAAATTTACCGCATTAAAGCGGTTTATTTGTGGATCAGATTTTTTGGCATTAAAAAATGCCAGTCAGAAATATGACCAGCGATTGATTAGCTAGCTTTTCTTATTGAGGGGGGATCTATGGAATCCCCCTTTTAATAGACAACTAATTTTCTTCTGTACGAATAAACTCAACTAAACTAGGCGCCGCTATTCTTTGGTAATCTTCTGTATTTAAAATAATAGAGCGCTCTAATGTACCGGCATTAAAGGCGAGTTCCTCAAAACGTTCAAATAATAGTGGGTCAGCAATTAACTTTAAGTTAGGGTGAAAACTAAAAGGTGGAATAGCCCCGAATACGCATTGAGTGAGCTCGTTGACTTCTTTGGGGCTTGCTAAAGATGCACGAGTTCCGCCAATTGCTGTGGCAATTTTACTCAAATCAGCTTGTTTATCGGCAGGTAAAATTGCCAGTACGTGTTGGCGGATACCATTTCCTTTGACATGGCATACTAATCCTTTTGCCCCTTGTCCAAGTTGCGTGCCACGTATTTTTGCCACTTCTTCTGATTTCCCCGCAGTGGAATGTTCCATCACACGATATTTAGCATTATTTTTATCAAGTAATTGTGTGAGTTGCATAAAAATAGAATTTTCAGACACTGTTTTTTCCCTTTAAAACCACATCAATAACAGGGAATGATAACAAGTTCATCAAGAGATACAACCGAGAAATAGTGCTAGCTAAAAATCGTAATTGTGGAAAATATTATAAATTGCATATCAGATGCGGTTTTTAACTATATTGCGAATCTGTTTTGAGGTTTTATTGTTATATCCTCTGGAAGATTATTTATTCTAAATTAAATCAATAGGTTATTTTTATGATTTATTATGAAGAAGTGAGAATACATATTGTTAAGAATTGAGTTTGATCATTTACGCTGCATTTTATTATCGGTAATATAAAGTTTTATATAACGAAAAGATAATATGAATCGTAAATTTAACTTATATGTAATATTACCGCTGATTACAGGGATCGCACCGTCTATTGTTGCTGCACAAGTTTCGGAACAATTGGCTAAATTTAAGCAAGATAAAATGCTAGTCATCGCAGCACCAAGCGATGTGTCCAGAGAAGCTCAGGCTGGCACTGGTTTTTTTACTTCACAAATTGATCTTGGGCCATTAGGTACTCGTGAGTGGATTGATACGCCATATTCTACAACCACTATTCACCGTGAAATGATCAATAACCAGCAAGCCAAAAGTTTGAGTGAGTTATTGAAATATGCGCCAAGTACACAAATGCAAGCTCGCGGGGGAATGGATGTGGGTCGTCCACAAAGCCGTGGTATGCAAGGTGGTGTGGTAACAAATAGCCGTCTTGATGATTTGTATATGGTGTCAACGACCGCATTCCCTGTGGAAATGTTGGATAGAGTAGACATTATTAATAGCTTGACGGGCGCATTGTATGGCCCTGCAAGTCCTGCTGGACAATTTAATTTCACCACAAAACGCCCAGAAGATATTCAGCGTTTTTCTTTAGGTTACCAAAGCCGCAATGCCTATAGTGGCCATGCTGACTTAGGCGGTTATTTTGATACAGATAAACGCTTTGGTTATCGTCTTAATTTGCTGGATGAGGAAGGAACAGGCAACCTGAAAGACAGTACATTACGCCGTAAATTAGCTTATGTAGCGCTAGATTGGAATATTCAGCCAGGTACGCAACTTCAATTTAATGCGAGTCATTACAATTTTGTGCAAAAAGGTTATGTGGGTAGTTTTAGCTATGGTTCTGATATTAAATTACCGAAAGCCTCTAACCCACAAGATAAGAATTTAGCGTTACATACGGCGGGTAATAACTTAACTACGGATACTGTTAGCACTCGATTACTTCATGATTTTAATGAGGATTGGACGCTAAAAGCTGCAGTCGGTTACCAGCAAGCAGATAGAGCGATGCGTACAGTAACCAGTGCCATTCAAGATAACAATGGGAATATTAGTCGCTCATTAAGCGATTCTCCTGCTTCGGGGCGTTTTCGTGTGTTGAGTAACTCAGTAGTACTAAATGGCCACGTGGACACAGGCTCTATCGGCCATGACTTATCATTAGCGACAAACGGTTATGTTTGGTCGATTTACAGTGCCAAAGATAAGAGTGTGAGACGTGATTTAGGGCAAACCAATATGTATCACCCATCGCCGATGGAAGAGCCATCGGACGGTAAAATTCATACGGGAGGTTCACGTTATAAGTCTGCTGAAAATAGCCAACAAAGTATCACTATCGGCGATACCATCACCTTTGACCCACAATGGTCAGCCATGTTTTACCTTAGTCAAAGCTGGATAGAAAGCCGTAGCTTTGATAAACAAAATCACAAAACTAGCCAAGCCAATGACCATGGCCTTAGCCCTCAAGGCGCGTTGATGTATAAAATTACCCCAAATGTGATGACGTATGTGAGCTATGCAGATTCGTTGGAAGAGGGTGATACCGCGCCGATGAATCAAAATCTGAAAAATGAAGGACAAACCTTAGCCCCTTATCGTAGCAAACAATATGAATTGGGCATTAAAGCCGATTTGGCAGATTTAAACCTGGGTGCTGCCGTATTTCACTTGGAGCGTCCATTTGCCTATGCGGGGGACGATAACGTGTTTCGCAAACAAGGTGAACAAGTGAACCGAGGGCTAGAACTCACGGCCACAGGCTATGTATGGCAAGGGTTGAATGTGTATAGCGGTGTTACCTTCTTAGACCCAAAACTCAAAGACACTAAGTTAGCCACTACGCGGAATAAACGTGTCGTTGGTGTACCGAAAGTTCAAGCCAATATGCTAGTGGAATATAGTTTGTCGTCGATGCCAGAACTGGTGTACAGCGCTAATGTGCATTATACGGGGAAACGAGCCGCCAATGACACCAATACCAGTTGGGCGGGAAGCTACACGACATTAGATTTAGGCACGCGTTATAGCACGAAAATCAATCAAATCCCAACGACAGTCAGGCTATCCGTCAATAACGTAACCGATGAGCGTTATTGGGCTTCTATCTTCCCATCAGGGATTAATGGGGAAGGAAAAGGGGGCAGTGCTTTCTTAGGAGCAGGTCGAGAAGTGCGCGCGACGGTGACCTTTGATTTCTAATGGGTTAAATAAAAATCAGGAGCACTCTTCTTTTCTTTGGACAGGAAGAGTGACAAATATGAGAAAAACAACGTTTTTACAAACGGTTATTTTGCTGGCAGGGCTACTCATCCACAGCCTGTCTTACGGTAAGACGGATAACCCAGAACTGCGAATTGCGACGCCGTGGCCAGCACAAAATACCATCATTATGATGTTAGGATATGGTGAGCAAATCGTTGGCACATCGATGATCGCGAAAAAAATTCCATTGTTTCGCCAAATGTTACCCAACATTGATAATGTTCCAGTGATCAGTATTAGCAATCAACTAAACCCAGAGCAAATTATTTCATTGCGAGCTCAATTGCTATTTATTGCAAAGGGGATGGAAGTACCGCAGCGCGATTTACTCGAAAGTGCTGGAGTTAAAGTTGTTGAATATCCTGCCAATTCATTAAAAGCTTTACAAGCAAGGGTGCAAGCAACAGCGAAAGAGTTAGGCCCTGATGCAAAACAAAAAGCCCTTGAATACCAACGTTATTTTGACCGCAATGTCGCATTAGTGAGTGAGCGTTTAGTGGGGCTGACTGATGCAGAAAAACGGTCGGTATACCACAGTATGGGAAATGCGTTATTTACCTCTGGGCGTCCGTCATTAAACCAAGACTGGATGGATTTAGCGGGGGCACAAAATGTGGCTGAAACGTGGTTTTCGGATAAAAAAAATAATTCAGGTGAGGTCTTGTTGGAAAGCATTATTATTGCGAACCCTGATGTGATTGTTGCGATGAATAAAGAAGATGCCAATATCATACGCACGTCTCCTCAATGGAAAGCAATTAGCGCGGTAAAAAAACAGCAGGTATATGTGAACCCAAAGGGGATGTTTTGGTGGTGCCGAGAAACGTCAGAGGAGGCATTGCAGTTTCTGTGGCTAGCACAAACACTGTACCCAGAGCGCTTTGCAGATATCGATATGAAGCAAGAAACGGCGGACTTCTATCTGAAATTTTTTGCTATTTCACTCAGTGATGAGCAAATAGATAAAATCTTGCACCCATAAAATAGGCTGCCAGTGAGACTGGCAGCGGATTAACTATTGATGGCGTTCTTTTAACCGTTTGATTATCGTGCTTAAATCCAGCTCTTGGTCTTGTAGTAAGACTAATAAGTGGTACATCAAATCAGCAGCTTCATTAGTCAATTCTGCGCGGTCATTCACGGTGGCTGCCAATGCAGTTTCAACACCTTCTTCACCGACTTTTTGTGCAATGCGTTTAGTCCCGCTAGCATATAAACGCGCGGTATAGGAGCTTTCTGGCGACGCAGTTTTGCGTTCTTTGAGTAACGTTTCTAACTCAAATAAAAACCCCCAATCGCTTTGTGCTGGTGCGAAGCAGCTTTGTGTGCCGTTATGGCAAGTTGGGCCATCCGGCAGTGCGAGAGCCAACAGCGTATCACTGTCACAATCTGGGTAGATATCTACTAAATTTAAAAAGTTATTCGAGGTTTCGCCTTTCGTCCACAAACGTTGTTTTGTGCGAGAGAAAAAGGTGACTTTACGGCTATCTAAAGTGACTTGTAATGCTTCTGGGTTCATATACCCAAGCATTAGCACATCACCTGAAACGGCGTGTTGTACGATCACAGGCATTAAATTATCGACTTTTTGCCATGCCAGTTGGCTAGATTGTTCTGTGGTTAACATACTCTAATTTGAACTCCATTTTCGGCTAGGTATTGTTTTAAGTCACCGATATTAATAATTTGTTTATGGAATACAGAAGCGGCTAAAGCGCCATCAACGCCTGCGTCAGTGAAGGCATCAAGGAAATGCACTTTTTCGCCAGCGCCACCCGAGGCAATTAATGGCACTTGGCAAACTTCACGAACTTTCTTCAGTTGTACCAGATCATACCCTTGGCGTACACCATCTTGGTTCATCATATTTAATACGATTTCACCTGCGCCGCGTTGTTGCACTTCTTTCACCCAATCGAGGGTTTTCCAGCGCGTCTGCGCTGTGCGCTTTTCATCGCCGGTAAATTGGTAAACGAGATATTCACCCGTACTTTCATCGAACCAAGTATCAATACCCACAACGATGCATTGTACGCCAAAACGTTCTGCTAAGCGGCTGATCAGGGTTGGGTCTGACAGTGCAGGGGAGTTGATCGAGATTTTGTCTGCACCAAAAGATAAAATTTGCGAGGCATCTTCAACGCTTTTGATACCACCTGCAACACAAAAAGGAATATCAATCACTTCAGCGACTTTGGCAACCCAGCTTTTATCTACTACTCGACCATCAGAAGAGGCGGTAATATCATAAAATACCAGTTCATCTGCACCTTCTTGGGCATAGCGCTGTGCCAATGGAACAATATCACCGATAATTTCGTGATTACGAAATTGGACACCTTTAACCACTTGCCCATCACGGACGTCTAAGCAAGGAATTATGCGTTTTGCCAACATTTGATTGCCTCCGTAACGGTGAATTTACCTTCTAATAATGCACGACCCACAATCACGCCAGCCGCACCAGATGGCGGGATAGCCGCAATATCATCTAAATCGCCAATTCCCCCTGATGCCTGAAAGGCAATATCAGGGAATTTTTGGCTAATTTCTTGGTATAAATTCACATTAGAACCCGCCAATGTTCCATCTTTGGAAATATCGGTGCAAAGGACATGTTTTAAGCCATAAGGACGATATATTTCAATGGCTTGTTCTAATGTTAAATTTGAATTTTCTTGCCAGCCGCTAATGGCGATTTCTTTTACGCCTTTGTCATTAATGCGTACATCTAACGCAAGTACAATGGCTTCCCCACCATAGGTTTCAAACCATGTTTTAACCAATTCAGGTTTGGTCACCGCAGTTGAGCCAATGACAACACGAGCCGCTCCGGCTTCCAGTAAGGCCTTAACATCTTCTTCGGTACGAATACCCCCACCAACTTGTACAGGAACATTCACGCCAGCCAATAATTTTTTCAGCAGTGGAATTTGGCGTTTTTGTGGATCTTTGGCGCCCGTTAAATCCACTAAGTGTAGGAGCTTTGCCCCTTCTTTTTCATATTGCTGCAAACGTGGGAGCGGGTCATTGCCATAATCAGTTTGCTTGGCGTAATCCCCTTGGTGCAATCGCACTACGGTGCCATCGATTAAATCTAATGCGGGAATGATCATGGTAATTACATCTCCAAAAAGTTTTGAATCAAGCGTGAACCTGCGGTGCCAGAACGTTCTGGGTGAAATTGGACACCGTAGAAGTTATCGCGATTCACCGCGCTACTAAACGGGTTGCCATACTGAGTTTGTGCGATGGTATTACTGGAAATTGGCATCGAATAACTGTGTACAAAATAGAAATAGGCATTATCAGGGATATCCCTAAACAAAGGATTTCCTGCTAGGGCTTTTACTTGGTTCCAGCCGCTATGTGGAACTGGAAGCCCATTGGCATCCATTTTTTGTACAGGGCTATCAATTAACCCCAGTAGTGGCACCGTTGATTGACCTTCTTCACTGAAAGAACCGAGTAATTGCATACCTAAACAGATGCCTAACACGGGTTGAGTCAGGGCTTTAATTAACGGCACTAATTCACGTTCAGTGAGCTTTTCCATGGCCGCGCTAGCCGTACCGACACCCGGCAAAAAGACTTTGTCGGCTTGTAAAATGGTATTGGTATCACGGCTCACCACCGGGTCATAGCCTAGGCGTTTCACCGCATAGGCCACGGAAGCTAAATTCGCACAGCCAGTATCAAGGATGACAACGTTCATTACAGAACCCCTTTTGAGCTAGGTAACGTATCCCCTTCAACACGAATCGCTTGGCGCAGTGTACGGCCGAAAACTTTAAACAAGCTTTCGGCTTTGTGGTGATCGTTTTTCCCTTTGGTTTTCAGGTGTAATGTACAACCCATAGCATAGGAAAGTGAGCTAAAGAAGTGCTCAATCATTTCAGTGCTTAAGTCACCGACACGTTGATATTTGAATTCTGCTTTATATTCAAGGTGTGGGCGACCTGAAATATCCAGTGCACAGCGTGCTTGGCATTCGTCCATTGGCAGAACGAAACCAAAACGTGCGATACCGCGTTTATCACCAAGCGCGATTTTCAGTGCTTCCCCTAAAGCAAGGCCCGTGTCTTCGACAGTGTGGTGGTCATCAATAAATAAGTCGCCATTGACTTCAATGTTTAACCGGAAACCACCGTGAGTCGCGATTTGGTCTAACATGTGGTCAAAGAAGCCCACACCCGTGCTAATTTTGCTGCCACCTTCTTGGTCTAGCCACACTTCGACTTGGATATTGGTTTCTTTTGTCACGCGTTTGACTAGCGCATGGCGGTCGCGTTTGGTTAATTGTGTGGTGATAGCTTTCCAGTCTAGTTCTGTAGGGTTATAACGTAACCCTTTAATACCCATATTTTTAGCGAGTTGAATATCTGTTTCGCGATCACCAATCACATAGCTATTTTCGCTGTCTAGTACGTTGCTATCTAAATAGCGCTCAACCAACTGAAGTTTAGGTTTACGGCAAGCGCAGTTATCTTCAGGCTTATGTGGGCAAATTAACACGTCATCAAACTTAATACCTTGGGACTCAAATACTTGCATCATTAAATTATGCGGTGGTTCGAAATCTGCCGTAGGAAAGCTTTCTGTACCTAAGCCGTCTTGATTGGTTATCATTACTAAGCGGTAATTGGCTTTTTGCAGGGCAAGTAAACTAGGAATGACCGCTTTTTCAAAGGCGAGTTTACTTAAGCTATCAACTTGGAAGTCGGTTGGTGGCTCGGTAATTAATGTTCCATCACGGTCGATAAATAAAATTTTCTGGCTCATGAGTCATTCCTAATTAGCAAAGTGCGGCAATAGCTTCAATAACACGGGTATTTTCAATTTCTGTCCCGACAGTAATACGCAGGCAATTAATGAGACCCGGCTGTTTGCTTTGGTCACGTAAAATAATGCCTTGATCCCATAGGGCTTTAAAGACTTTACTACCATCGGTGAAACGCACCAAAATATAGTTAGTTTCACTCGGATAAACATGTTCAACCACAGACAAGTCGCGCAGAGCTTCACTGAGTGCAATACGGTTTTCTGTTACCGTTACTACACGACTTTTCATGGTTTCAATGCCTTGTGGTTCAAGGGCTTGAGCAGCAATCATCGCAACAGGGGTTGATAAAGGATAAGGAGCGATAACCTTCAATAGCACTTCAATCACTTCAGGAGAGGCTAAGGTAAAGCCACAGCGTAAACCGGCTAATGCAAAGGCTTTAGATAAGGTTCTTAAAATCACCAAATTGGGGTATTGTGCTAACCAGCTTGCCACACTGTATTGTGGGCAGAACTCAATATAAGCTTCATCGACAACGACTAATGCGCGGCCTGCCGCCATATCTAGCACTTCACGCAAATCTTTATTATCGATGATATTGCCCGTTGGGTTATTTGGGCTGCAAATATAAATCAGTTTGGTATTAGATAAGTTTTCACGGATCGCGTTAACGTTTAATGCCCAGTCAGGCAATGCCATGATTTTCTTTTGTTCAACGCCAAAGGTTTCTGCACTAACGCTGTACATGCCATAGGTTGGTGGGCAAAACATCACCGCATCTTTACCCGGCTCACAAAATGCGCGGATCAATAACTCGATAGATTCATCGGCCCCACGGCAAACCAATACTTGTTCAGGTGTAATTTGCGCATAAGCCGCATAGTTATTGATCACGGCTACCGGTTGGCATTCAGGGTAACGGTTAAGGTTGCGTTCACTGAATTGGTAATCAGGTGCAATTGGGTATTCATTGGCATTGAGCCAAACATCTCCATTTCCTCCTAGACGTCGTGCAGACATATAAGGGGTCATGGTTTTAACATTTTCACGTGCAAGACTGGCGGCATTAAATGGTTGGCTCATGACTTACTCCCGATTTTGTTTTTTTAGTTCGTTAACGCGTAAGGTAACGGCATTTTTGTGAGCGGTGAGTTGCTCTGCTTGCGCTAAGGTTTCGATGGTGTTGGCTAAACCTAATAACCCTTGTTTTGACAGTTTCTGCACCGTCATTCTCTTCATAAAATCCGCGAGCCCAAGACTTGAATAGGTTGCAGTATATCCGTAAGTTGGTAATACGTGATTAGTGCCTGAAGCATAGTCTCCCGCAGATTCGGGTGACCAGTCTCCGACAAACACGGAGCCTGCGCTAGTGATAGAATCGATTAGGTCATCGGCATTGCGTGTTTGTAAAATCAAGTGCTCAGGGCCATAGCGATTGCTAATTTCAACACATTGTTCGATCGAATCAGCAATAATGACACGGCTGGCACTTAGTGCTTCTCTCGCAATTTCGGCACGAGAAAGTTGCGCTAATTGTTTTTCTGTTTCTTCAATCACGCGCTGGGCAAAGTTTTCATCGTCAGTTAATAAAATGACTTGTGAATCAGGACCATGTTCCGCTTGTGATAGTAAATCAGATGCGGTGAATGCTGGGTTTGCTCCGTTATCCGCAATCACTAACACTTCAGAAGGGCCCGCTGGCATATCGATAGCTGCACCTTCGTGGCTTTGGCTAACTTGACGTTTTGCTTCAGTGACATAGGCATTACCCGGCCCGAAAATTTTATCAACCGCAGGAATGCTTTGGGTACCAAATGCCATTGCTGCAATCGCTTGCGCGCCACCTACTTGGAAAATATCGCTGATGCCGCACAGTTTCGCTGCATACAAAATTTCATCGGCAATAGGTGGGGGCGAACACAAAAT
Source organism: Providencia sp. PROV174 (assembly GCF_028480685.1). Taxonomy (NCBI): domain Bacteria; kingdom Pseudomonadati; phylum Pseudomonadota; class Gammaproteobacteria; order Enterobacterales; family Morganellaceae; genus Providencia; species Providencia sp. PROV174. The sequence continues at coordinate 43,837 of NZ_JAMPOT010000010.1, read as the reverse complement.
GATTTTGCGACAGCCTGCGATATTCGCCGGAGTTCCTAACATCATGACTGTTGATAACAAGGGAGCAGAGCCCCCCGGAATATATAAGCCGACCGCATCTATTGGGCGAGTGACTTGTTGGCACACTACGCCTGCCTGTGTTTCCACTCTAATCGGAGTGGGTTTTTGGGCTTCGTGAAAACGACGAATGTTGCCAATGGCTGTTTTCATTGCTGTTTTGATTTCATCGCCAAGACGAGCCTCTGCCGCGTCAACAGCATTTGCAGGTACTCGCACTGTTTCGATTTCAGTTTTATCGAAACGACGGCTTAGAGCTTGGAGGGCGGTATCGCCCTCGTTACGGACTTGCTCAATAATTTGGCTCACCGCAGTACTAATGCTGCCAGAGGCTGCAATTGCGGGGCGCATCAGTAAAGCATTTTGTTGCTCTTGGTTACAAGCCGACCAGCGAACAGGTTGGTTAAATCCCATTTTCATGGCGGCTTACTCCATCATTTTTTCAATTGGTAATACAAGGATTGAGCTTGCCCCTAATGCCTTGAGTTTTTCCATGGTTTCCCAGAATAAGGTTTCTGAGCTTACCATGTGCATAGCGACACGGTTGTTGTCACCAGCTAATGGCAGAATGGTTGGGCGTTCAGCACCTGGTAATAAGGCAATGATTTCTTCTAGTGTTTCACTTGGTGCGTGTAACATGATGTATTTAGATTCGCGTGCTTGGATAACACCTTGGATACGGGTCATCATACGGTCGATAAGCTGTTGTTTATCAGCTGACATTTCACCGTCACGTTGAATCAAACACGCTTTCGAACGGTAAATGACTTCCACTTCTTTTAGGCCGTTTGCCTCTAATGTGGCACCAGTAGAAACAAGGTCACAAATCGCATCCGAAAGTCCAGCACGCGGGGCAACTTCTACCGAACCATTTAACAGACATGATTTAAACTGAATGCCTTTTTGGTCGAAATAGCGTTTTAACAAGTGTGGATAAGAAGTCGCAACACGTGAACCATTCAGGCATTCTGCACCCGTGTAGTTAAAGTCCAATGGCGCCGCTAATGACAAGCGACAGCCACCAAAATCGAGGCGGCGCAGTGTTTTGTATTGTGGGTTTTCGCCTTGCGCGCGGCGGTTTAATAATTCTTCTTCAAGAACGTTTTCACCAATGATCCCTAAATCAACAACGCCATCCATGACCAGCCCTGGAATATCGTCATCACGAACGCGAAGTAAATCAATAGGCATATTTTCTGCATAAGCAATCAAACGTTGTTGTTGTAAGTTGATTTTGATACCGCAGCGAGCCAGTAGTTCTCTTGATTCTTCACTCAGGCGACCTGATTTTTGAATTGCAATACGTAAACGTGATTTATCCAACATGACTTTACCCTTATCCCTTTAAAATTTTTTGTTTAGTAACTCTTTGTTCAAGAATAAAAAAACCCTCGGAAGATTATCTTCCGAGGGTTCTCTCAATTCGCATTTCAGCCACCGGAAGATTCGTTGAACGTCTTCCAGCACACATCGCCCGAAAGACTAGTCAGGATGATGGTGATGATGATGGTTGCGTGAAATACGATTCATAATGTCTTCCGTTCTGTTATTTAAGTGAATGACTAAACATTCATTGTGTTAACTAAATACTCATTGGTATTCAACCTATCCGATTTCCCCCTATGAATGCAACCTTTTTTTAAAAAATAACCAATAATAATTAGTTGATGCGCTTTTATAGTGATTAATCTCTCAGAAATTGTGTTCGGAAGTTTTATGGTTTTCAGCTACTCTGTGATTAATTTCAGTCAGTTGGTCGATTGAGGAGTTATCGTATGAAGAAAGTCACCATTATTGGGTTAGGGTGGGTAGGGTTACCCCTTGCCCAAGCTTTATTGTCCCAAGGCATTCATGTGGTTGGCACTAAAACAACACCAGATGGTATTGAAGCCGCTCAAGCGGTAGGAATTGAGTGCTATGCATTGAAATTAACCCCAGAACTTGAATGTGATAACGATGATTTAGCGCAATTGATGATGCAAAGCGATGCTATCGTCATCTTGCTTCCCCCTTCTAAAATTAATACCGAATACTATATGGCAGCGATTGAAACACTGGTGAATAGTGCAATAGCATTTCAGGTACCCAAAGTTATTTTCACGTCATCTACTGCGGTTTATGGGGAGCAAAATGGTGAAATGACCGAAGATAGCCCATTGGATGGCGTGACGGATTCGGCTAAAGCTTTAGTGGCGACAGAACAGTGGTTGCATCAGTTACCGAACATATCGGTAGATATTCTGCGATTAGCTGGATTAGTCGGGGAAAAACGACATGCAGGGCGTTTTTTAGCAGGTAAAACCGGGGTGAAAGGGGCAAGTCAGCCTGTCAATATGGTGCATCAAGACGATGTCATTGACGCCATTTTATTATTGCTCCAGCAGCCACAAGGCGGGCATATTTATAACCTTTGTGCGCCAATCCACCCAACACGAGCCGAATTTTATACTCATGCCGCTCAATCTATTGGTTTAGTTCCACCACAATTTATTGAAGAGGGGAATGCATTAGAAGGGAAAGTCATTAACGGTAATAAAATTTGCCAAGAACTCGGGTTTGAATACCAGTACCCAAACCCAAGTTTGATGAGTATGACTCTGTGATTACTTAATCGGGATCATGACAATTTTTTGGAACGCAGGACGCGTGGTCAGCTGCTGATACCAGCGTTCCAAATTGTTAAATTCAGGGCGTTCAGTCACAATTTCATGCCAAGGGTAAAATAGTGGCGCGATAGCGATGTCTGCGATACCAAATTTATCACCACTGAAATAGGCTTGGTTGGCTAATGCATTATCAGCAATTGTGAGTAATCGATTAATATTGCCATATATAATTTTAGCTTGCTCTGGGTCTCTATCTGCTTCAGGGACACGAACAATTTTGTTCATCATTTGCTTAATGTGGTCGAATAAATTAGCACCACCCCAATCCATCCATTTATCGGCGGCAGCTCTTTCTTGTAGGTCTTGTGCGAGTAATAAGTGAGAATGATCAAATTTTTCCGTAAGGTAACGTAAAATCGTATTTGATTCCCACAGCGCAAAGTCATCATCCTGTAGAGTTGGAATGGTGCTGTTTGGATTCATTTTTATATATTCAGGTGTATCTAGTCCACCAAATGGGCCACCCACATCTTTTTGATTGTAAGCGATATTTAATTCTTCTAAGCACCAAAGTACTTTTTTGACATTGGAAGAGTTGACGCGTCCCCAAACAGTTAACATTGCAGTCTCCTAAATTGATTTTTTTGGTATCGACTATGGTTAAGATAGATTAAATTCACTCATAGGCAAATGTTTATTTGTTAGCTGTGGCCTCTGTGAAATTAAAGTCTTATATTAGGTCTAGTTATCGAATTTTGTCACGGCGATGGTTTCTCGTTTAGTGATGCTGAGTCAATGACCGTATTTTAAATGTGTAGAATTAAGTGAAGGAATAACCGATGAGTAAGAAAATGTTGTCTTTAAAAACCCGCCGAGCAGGTATCGGGTTGAGTCTTTTGGTTGCCGTAAGTAGCAGTGTTTATGCGGCGCAGACACCGGTTGCTCCTCAAGTCGATGCAAAAGCATTTGTTCTGATGGATTATAATAGCGGTAAAATTTTAGCTTCTGGGAATCCAGATGAACGCTTAGACCCCGCAAGTTTAACCAAAATTATGACCAGCTATGTGATTGGTCAGGCAGTAAATGCAGGGAAAATTACCCCTCAAGACATGGTCACGGTAGGGGAAGATGCGTGGGCGACGGGTAATCCTGTTTTGAAAGGCTCTTCTTTGATGTTTTTGAAGCCAAAAGACCGCGTTTCTGTATTGGATTTAAATAAAGGGATTGTGATCCAGTCAGGGAACGATGCCAGTATCGCCCTTGCTGATTATGTTGCAGGTAGCCAAGATTCATTTGTGAGCTTAATGAATCAATACGTGCAAAAGATTGGTTTGAAAAATACTCACTTTAAAACGGTTCATGGTCTCGATTCTGAAGGGCAATACAGTACGGCACGGGATATGGCATTGTTAACCCAAGCGATGATCCGTGATGTTCCCGATGAATACGCATTGCACAAGGAAAAGGAATTTACCTTTAATAAAATTCGTCAACCTAATCGAAATCGTCTGTTATGGAACCAAAATTTAAAGGTGGATGGTGTAAAAACTGGGCACACGAGTGGTGCAGGTCATAATCTAGTCGCCTCTGCAACAGAAGGTGATATGCGTTTAATTTCAGTTGTGTTGGGGGCACCAAGTGACCGAGTGCGTTTTTCTGAAAGCGAAAAATTACTAACATGGGGTTTCCGTTTCTTTGAAACTGTCACGCCAATTAAAGCTGATGCCACATTGAAAAAGCAGCGTGTCTGGTTTGGTGATACTTCAGAAGTTGATTTAGGTGTTGCCGATGATGTTTCTATTACTATTCCTAAAGGGCAATTGCAAAACTTAAAAGTGGATATTCAACTCACCAACGATTCACTTGAAGCGCCTCTTGCTAAGAACCAAACAGTGGGAACGATTAACTTTATTCTTAATGATGAAGTCGTCGAACAGCACCCTTTAGTCGCAAAAAATGCGGTTGAAGAAGCGGGGTTCTTTGGGCGTATTTGGGATTATATCATGAAAACCATTAGTGGCTGGTGGAGTGCCATTTTCGGTTAATAATGGTTGAGTTGAAAATGATGTGAACAAAAAAATGCCTGCATTAGCAGGCATTTTTTTAGAGACGATAGATAACCAATACTATTCGCAGTGAGCCAATTTAATCGCTAAGCCGCCTTGAGAAGTTTCTCGATACTTCGCGTTAATATCTTTACCAGTTTCATACATGGTTTCAATGACTTTATCGAGGCAAACACGTGGGTCACTGACGCGGCGAAGTGCCATGCGTGCCGCATTCACGGCTTTAACGGAAGCAATGGCGTTACGTTCAATACAAGGGACTTGAACTTGCCCTCCGACAGGGTCACAGGTGAGACCTAAGTTATGCTCCATGGCAATTTCTGCTGCGATACACACTTGCTCAGGGCTACCGCCCATTAATTCGGCGAGCCCCGCAGCGGCCATCGAACAAGCAACACCCACTTCTCCTTGGCAACCTACTTCGGCGCCGGAAATTGATGCATTCATTTTATATAACGCACCAATCACACCAGAAACTAAAAAGTAACGGGTATAGGAATTTTCATTCACAGGGCGAATAAACTTATCATAATAAGCTAATACCGCAGGAATGATGCCACATGCGCCATTAGTTGGTGCCGTGACAACACGACCACCCGCTGCATTTTCTTCGTTAACGGCAAGCGCATACATATTGATCCAATCTATGACTGCCATTGGGTCCATATTGGTGTTATCGGTTGTCACGAGTTGACGGCGTAATGCGGCTGCTCGGCGCGGTACACGTAATGGTCCAGGTAGTAAACCTTCGGTTGTCACTCCCCGTTCAATACCGGATTTCATGACCTCCCATACGGACGAGAGGTATTGCTGAATTTCTTCTTTACTACGTAATGCTAATTCATTCTGCATCACGAGTGCCGAAAGTGATAACCCTGTGTCTTTACAATGCTTTTGCAGGTCGGCCGCATATTTAAATGGGTAAGGGACTTGCACTGCATTTTCATCAGACTGGCCAAAGTGCTCTTCATCGACGATAAAACCGCCACCGATAGAATAGTAATTTTTGCTGTAAATAACATCATCACCACTGAATGCCGTAATACTCATTCCATTTTCATGGAGGGGGAGGTTGGTAGTATGAAAATTCATGCCACCTTCAGTAGGGAAATCAACTTCATGTTGCCCGTGTGCAAGGGAGAGCCTTTCAGTTTGCTCTACATTACGCATAAAAGCAGGAATAGCGTCAATATCAATGGTGTCTGGTAAGTTACCCGCAAGGCCCATAATAATCGCCATATCCGTTGCATGGCCTTTACCCGTTAAAGAGAGTGAGCCATAGACATCTACTGAAATTCGTGTCGTACGAGTGAGTAATTCTTGCTGGATAAGGTCGTCAACAAACTGTTTGCCTGCTTTCATTGGGCCGACAGTATGGGAGCTTGAAGGGCCGATACCAATTTTGAAGATATCAAATACACTAATCATATTCAGTGCTTCCTTTTGTAGAAAGTCATTGAAATTAGGTAGCTTCCATTACTGGTTGCTACCTAGTGGCTTCAATTAGAAGAATAACTTATATGTTGCCGCAGAGATAGCGACCAGACCCATAATTACGATAAATACATTACTGATTTTACCTGAGTATTTACGCATCGCAGGTACTTTGCTAATTGCATACATTGGCATTAAGAATAGTAAGATAGCGATAACTGGGCCACCTAGGCTTTCAATGATATCCAATACACCCGGGTTTAATGTTGCTACTATCCAAGTGGTGACTAACATGAAAATTGCAGTACCGCGGTTTAATTTGCGAACATCAATGGTTTTACCTTTTGCACGATAAGCACGTTCAACTAAGCCATTGAAACCTTCACGAGCCCCTAAATAGTGGCCGAGGAAAGATTTAATAATTGCGATAAAGGCAATAATTGCAGCAGCATACTTGATGAATGGCTGATCAAAATAGCCAGACAAATAGTCAAGGATACTAATATTTTGTGCTTTAGCTTGTGCGAGATCTGCTGAAGATAAGGTAAATACACAGCTGATCACGAAGAACATAACGGTCAGCACCATCAAAATGTGCGCGGATGCAAGGATCCGTGAACATTTTTGTTCAGCGGCATCACCGTATTCTTCACGTTTTGCCACAGAGAAAGCAGAAATAATTGGCGAGTGGTTAAATGCGAATACCATCACAGGGATTGTCAGCCAAATGGTGACCCAAATACTTTGCCCACCCGTATTTTTTGTTGCTTCAGTGATACCTTCCCAAGTTAAGGTATTCAGTACATCACCAGACCAGTGTGGGATCATATACAGTGAGAATGCAACCAGTACGGCGATAAATGGAAACACTAACATACTCATGACTTTGACGATGTATTTTTCACCGAATGCTACAATCGCCATGACTCCGCCGACAAGGATCAAGGCAAGTAACCAGCGTGGTGGTGCGCCAACGCCTAATAATTCGGTTAAGAATTTATTGACGTTATTGGTGATGGAAACACCATAAACAAGAAGAATAGGGTAAATAGCAAAGAAGTAGAGTAGGGTGATCCAGTTACCTGCTGTGCGACCAAAGTGTTCCTCGACGACTTCAGTAATATCACCGTCAGGTTTTGAACCAGAGAGAACGAAGCGTGTTAACCCACGGTGAGCAAAAAATGTCATTGGGAAGGCTAATACCAGCATCAGTAAAACAGGTAATAAACCACTCATACCTGCGTTGATTGGCAAAAACAACACTCCAGCACCGATAGCTGTACCATATAAACCCAGCATCCATACTGTGTCAGTTTTGCGCCAAGCATTACTCGTTACTGTTTGCGAGGCTGTTTTGTCGATGGAACCAACTTTTGTTGCATCCATAATAGTCTCCGAAAATATAAGTCAAAAAAATCATTTAGCGTAACGGCAATTGCGTTACGAACTTTTAATCTTTTGGTACGAACAATTACTCAATAACAATTGTTTTCTTTTGCGTAACAATCTGATTGGAAATAAAACTAAAATTTACGGTAAATTGATTTTCAATCAGTTTTGTATTTTTATCATTTAATTTTAACAGTGGATTTTGAGTGTGTGAATTTATATTTTACCAGAATAAAATGCCGTGATCATTATCTCAAAAGAGAAATATCCCCCAAGATTGCGAGAAATAATCATATTTTATAAAATTGTTAAATAAATTTGTGTTAAGTTTATTTTTGTTAGCGATTAAATACTGAGTAAATAAGTTTTTCTTTGCTTAAATGTGAGTAGAATAAAATTCTATTAGAAAAATATTATTATATTAATGATCGGAATGTAGCTGGTTAAAATATCATCCATATCAATGTGAATATTGAACTGTACTGTAATAGTAGTACGATTTTCTAAGCTGTGTATTTTTGTATTTACATGAAAAATAACAAAATATTTTTCATTTATTGATTGGTTTATTGCGTGATTAATTAGTTTGAAAATTGGAGGGAATAGAACTATATATTAATTATTTTATGTTTTTCTTAGACCTATATTTGTCACTTTTTTTGCAACGAAAAAAATAATTGAAAAAGGTAACAAAATATTTGTTAATTAATTGTTTTGATAATTTTATTGATAACTTCAAAAAAGTTTTAATGATGAAAATGAAAATAAACAGAAACTTTGATTTAGCTCAATTTTTATAAGGCGAAAAATACTGGCATTAATTAATGCCAGTATTTGAGTCTATATTGTTATGGTTGAAACCAACCTTTACGAATAAGTGGGGAAAAAATAAAGCTATATAGTTGAGTGATAGGTAATTGAATTTTATTCGCACCAAGAGACCAGAGAATTTGAGTTAAGCCGCATGCCACCATCGCAAGTATGAAAGCACCAGCCATATCTAAAGGCCAATGAACACCGAGGTAAATACGTGACCAAGCAATCACAACAGCTGGGATCATCATCACAAGCCCGACCCAAGTTCTTAGCCAGAAAAGGAATGCGAAGGCGAATGTAAAGACAATTGTGCCATGATTACTCGGGAAGGATGGCGTAGCTTCATGATCAGAGAAATTGGTACCAACCCCCATGACAAATGGGCGGTCATGTGGAGCAAAATAACCAATTAACCATGAGATAGTTAAACCAATGACGATAGCAATAGCGGCTTTACAGGCAAAGGCACGTTGGCGAGTCATATTTGGCTGGGCGCCCCAAAACCAACAAGCAACAGTAAATAGTGGAAATAACAAAATTAAACGTTTCGCAATCACGTTCGCTACAGCAATGGTTCCACTTGCGGTTTCTGGAGTGGCATTGATCAAATTGAATAGATCAAGGTTAAGTTGTTCCAGCACAGTTCAGTACCTCGGACAGATAGTTAGTGAGACAGAATAGAGTCAAAAAGGGAGATTAAAGTTTCTTAATGAGCAGGTAAAGTCCCTTTGTCTTATTATTGAAAGCTTTGTGCGACAAATTTACTTGCGGTTTAACTATTACTCAATAATTATTTAGTGCAGTAACAGACTTTGATAAGTAAAAGGAAGAAAAAAAGTGATGTGGTGGCAAAAAGAGATACAACTTAGCGCAAAAGCAAGAGGGTTTCATTTAGTGACAGAAGAAATTCTCAAGCAGCTTCCCAAACTTAGTTTAATCAATGTTGGTTTAGCCAATATTTTTATTCAACATACATCGGCATCTTTAACGATAAATGAAAATGCGGATTACACTGTCAGAGAAGATTTCGAAAGTTTTTTTAATCAGGCCGTTCCTGAAAATGAGCCTTATTATAAACATGATTATGAAGGAAGTGATGATATGCCAGCTCACCTAAAAAGCAGTTTATTAGGTGCCAGTTTGACTATTCCGATTACTAAAGGGCGTTTAAACTTGGGGACGTGGCAGGGGATTTATTTATGTGAGCACCGAAATTATGGTGGAAAACGTAGGTTAATCATTACATTGCAAGGTGAACCCAGTCGTTAGAAACAAAAAACCCGATAGCAGGAAAACAAAAAGTTGGCTATCGGGCTCCTCAATATGGGGACATCAAAGAAAAGCAGTGGCATTAATTAAGACTCCGTCTAAAAAAGAAAGTTCTCACCTAGATGAAAAAAAGTGCAATATTTTTATTAAATTTGGCTTAAATAGCACAAAAAGAACAAGCAAAGTGTCAGCACCGATAAATAAGTGAACAACTTTGCTTGTTGAGATGAAAAACGGAAGTGGCTAACTATTTGTAAAGATTTAAATTTTCTTTTGCATAAGCTTCGAAATCTGTGCACCCACCAATGTGTTGCTCATCAATGAAAATTTGTGGAACGGTTTCAACAGGTTTGCCGACAGTTTTAGATAAATCTTCTTTAGAAATACCTTCTGCTTGAATATCAACATAGCGGTAGTCAAAATCTTCACGTTCATTTTTCAGTTTTTCAGCGAGTTCTTTTGCACGAACGCAGTATGGGCAGCCAGGACGACCAAAAATAACAGTATACATAGTATCTCCTTTTTATCTTGAACTCAGATTCTAATTACAATGCTCAATACTATGCCTACATAAATTATGAAATAAAAGTCGAATTTTCCTGTTATACCTATAGGTATGGCATATAATCCTCAGTTTGAGGAAGTGACACAATAATGAGAGGAGAGGAAGAATGAGTAATAAACCTCAGTCTAAAGGGACGATGCGTTCATTGGCGGATATGCCAAAGCCCATTATCGTGTTAGAAGGTGTCGGGATCATTCTGCTTATCATTGTGTTGTTGGCATTAAATGACTATATCACCCTGCCGGAGCCTTTAATGCAGCCGGGGGCTATCGTCAGCATTATTATGGTCGGTATTGGCTGTTTGGTACCTGCAATGATCAATATTGTCTGGCGAGCAATTCATGGCCTGAGTTTTTTGGGGATAGATAATAAACAACCAGAAAAGAAAGCCTCTAAAAAATCAGACTCTACAGATAATAAACTCGATGAATAAGCAGATTAAACGCGGTTTTACTGGTGTTTCGGCCTACAATATGTGAGAATTATTCGTTTTTTTCGTTAGGGGGAAAATGTGCCAAAACCCTAACAAATCAATATTGCACGACTATTTTGAGTTGAAGAAGGTTACTGCCCATGGATTCTATTTGTTACCCTGACATCACTAAGTTACGTGAATGGCTAGACCAACTCAAAACCTCTTATTTCGAGTGTGATTCCTGCTCTGCATTACATTTACCTCATATGCAAAATATTGACGGTATTTTTGATGCGAAGCTCGATATTTTAAATAATGTTTTGGTGTTGTCTGCATTAGCTGAGCTCAAACCGACAGCGATTGTGACGTTAGTGGCGAATATCAGCCAAATTAATGCCAGCTCATTAACGGCAAAAGTTTTCCTTGAAATAAATAATGAAAACTTGCCTAAATTGATTGTTAGCCAATCATTTTCATTAGCAGCAGGAATGACATATCGTCAATTCGGTCATTTTTTACAGCAAGCAGAAGAACAAATTTCAGCTATTGTATTTGAAATTTTTAGCAATAACTTGCTGTATGCGAATCAAGATGATTTCAGTGAAGACGATGACAATGTTGATGAAGACTCTGAGCATTCTCTTGACGACAAACCTTCGATAATCATCCACTAAGTCTTTGTTATGCATTGTGAAAAGTATGCCACAGGGCAATGCCATTCATGCCAATGGCTAACACTAACTCCTGAACAGCAAATTATTGAAAAGCAGAGCCAACTACAGGCTCTTTTACCTGCTATTGATACCTCCCTATTTCAGCCTCCAGCTACAGGGCCGCAAGCGGCTTTTCGCAATAAAGCTAAAATGGTCGTTAGTGGTAGTGTTGAGAAGCCCATTTTAGGTATTGTTGGGCGAGATGGGCAAGGTGTAGATTTAACGGACTGCCCGTTGTATCCAGATGCCTTTTCTGATGTGTTTAGTGCCATTATTCCTTTTATTGCAAGGGCAGGGCTGACGCCTTATAACATTGAACGCAAACGTGGTGAGTTAAAATACCTATTATTGACTCAAAGTCATCATACTGGGAAATTTATGCTGCGGTTTGTGTTGCGCTCAGAGAAAAAAATTGAGCAATTAAAAAAGGCACTGCCATGGCTACAAGAACAGTTGCCACAGCTTGAGGTGATCACCGCCAATATTCAACCCGTGCATATGGCAATACTTGAAGGTGAGGATGAAATTTTCTTAACGGAGCAGCGCACACTTCGTGAAGAGTTTAATCAAGTCCCTTTATTTATTCGTCCACAAGGTTTTTTCCAAACGAATCCTATAGTGGCTGCAAAATTATACCAAACCGCTAGAGAATGGGTTAAAGCGTTAGATATCGATAGCTTGTGGGATCTGTTTTGTGGCGTGGGCGGTTTTGGGTTGCACTGTGCTGAAAAAGACGCTCGCTTAACAGGGATAGAAATCAGTGCACCAGCGATTGCCAGCGCACAGCAATCAGCGGATGAACTTGGATTAAAGCATGTTGAGTTTAAAGCCCTTGATTCAACGCGTTTTGCCACGGCGAATCAGGATATCCCTCAGCTTATTTTAGTTAATCCGCCACGTCGAGGGATCGGTAAGGAATTATGCGATTACCTTACGCATATGCAGCCTGAATATATTTTGTATTCTAGCTGTAATGCACAAACCATGGCGCAAGATTTACAACTGTTGGCTGGCTATCAAGTCTGTAAAGTCCAGTTATTTGACTTATTTCCTCATACTGCACACTTTGAAGTGCTGACATTGCTAAAGCGAATCGAACAGTAAAGCCTATTTGAACAGCTTATTGTTCGACATTTTTATGCTCTATTTTCAAAATTTATTCTAGTTATTTTATAAAATATTATAACTAGAATTATTAAGTGATTCCATTGAGATTATTTCAACTGGAAAATCCAGTGTTTTGATTAGAGTTTTATCTGAACTATGATTGGAAAGTAACTCTTCAATATCATCAAAAAAAGATTCTTGAGTTTTATATTTTTTTATCCCTTTATTAGAATCAAAGAATTTATAGATATAATCGGAGCTTGTTGAGTTACGTTTAATCGAAATAGCCATGCAATGATTATCATAAATAATTAATGAATGAAAATCCCTTTCATTGTTTATTATGCTTTTTATTCTGTCCTTAAGTTCTTGAATGGATGAACGGTTATTATTGAAAATTAAATTTTCATCGTCATTGATTTTTCGTTCTTTACAGTTTACTAAACCAAAGTTTAATTTTTTAGACGTATTTTTATACATTTCATTTTTGGCTAAAAATTTAAATGAGCTTTTTAAAAAATCTATTACTTCAGCTTCACTTAATTCTATGTCATTTTTTATTTTATGAAGGATATCTATATTTAAATCTGATTTAGGATAGAATTCAATATTTTCTGTTTTTAACAGATTGTAGTATAAATTCACCAGTTTTAAAACTTCATGACTCTCTTTTGAAAATGATATTTTATCATTAATTACATCTTTTCTTTCATTAAGAAAAAATAGTATGTTATATAAGCTGTTGTTTTTTTTATTATCAATTATTAATGGTTTAGTTTCTTCATTGGTATTTAGGTAGCTTATCTTTTTATCTAGAGAGAGTTTTTGGGACACTGTTTCTCCAATAATTGAATCTAAGTTGTATGAGATGTAATTGAAATTATATGCGCGTGAGCAATTTATTTGAATGTTTAAAATATTAGCTAAATGAGTGTTCAATGTCGATATATTATAATTGTATTTCTTTGTTTTTGTACTAAGTAACTTAAATTTGTTTGATGCTTTATCTTGGTTGCATTTTTTTAATTGTGAAGTTATGGTTTTTATTAATTTATCACCTTGATTCTTGTTTTCATTACAAAGATAAGCAGAGGACAATCCATAACAAAGGCCATTAGTTATATGTGATGTATTCTTTACAAGAGATAGTTTGTTACTTATTATGTTTTTTTTGTCTTTTTTAAAATAGGTAATTAATTTATTTTGATTAAAAGGAATGTCAAATTTAATATTAGGCATAGTCATCTCAATTATTTATTTTGTTTATGCAATGACCTGAATTATGGTATTTGTAATTTTAATGTTCTTTCAAAAAACAATGAATCTTATTAAAAAAAGCTTGGCATAACACCAAGCTTTTTTTACTTGTCGGCGAGAAAGAAGGACTAACCTCTGTGCTCAAATTCCAACGCTTTGCGTTCAATTAAGCGCATTAGAATGGTCAAAATTGCATTGACCACTAAATAAATAATTCCTGCTGCAACAAACGCCATCACATTCCAGCTTTGACCAAAGATCAGTTGGCTGTAACCCATAACATCTAGCATTGTAATCGTACTGGCAAGTGAAGTACTTTTGAAAATCAGGACGACTTCATTGGAATAGGACGATAACGAACGTTTAAAGGCATAAGGCAAAATAATACGCATGGTTTGCATTTTGCTCATCCCGAGGGCTTGGCACGATTGCCATTGGCCTGACGGAATAGCTTTAACTGCACCGTGGAATAACAAAGTAGAATATGCTGCACTATTTAGTGCCAATGCTATCATGGCGCATACCCAAGGGGTTGAGATAAACTCCCATAGCATTGGGTAATTCTGCAGCGATTTAAACTGGCTTGGACCATTATAAATTAAGAAGAACTGCACCAATAAAGGCGTACCAGTGAAAAGCGTGATATAGACTTTAACGGCTTGAGAAACCACGGGGGTTTTAAGTGAAAGAATTAAAGTAAATAATATCGCTAAGATAAAAGCTACAATAAGAGCACTAAATGTCAGTGATAAGCTGGTTGGTAGCCCAGGAAGAATATCTAAAATTAAATCCATCATTTTGATTCACCTCGCTCAAAGCGAGTCGTACGCAATTCAATACGTTTTAAAATAACCTGGCTGACTAACGTAATGGCAAGGTAAATCAAACCCACAATGGCGTACCATGTGAATGGTTCGTGAGTCCTATTGACGATTGTTTTTGTTTGCAACATCAAATCATTAACGCTGATGAGTGAAACTAACGCAGTATCTTTTAATAATACAAGCCATTGGTTACCTAAGCCTGGAAGCGCATGGCGCCACATTTGCGGCATAATGAACCGAAAGAAAATAGTACGTTTGTTTAAGCCTAATGCAAAACCGGCTTCCCATTGACCATAAGGTACTGCTTTTAAAGCCCCTCTTAATGTTTGTGATGCATAAGATGCGTATAACAAGGCGAGGGCAATAACACCACAAACAAATGGGGTGTAATCAAATTCACCACTATCAGCAAAGAATATGCTGGGGTCAATCTGGATAGTGCCTTGCCAAAAACCGAGGTTTATATCGAACCCATCACCAAACAAATTGATCAGTTGTAATGTACCAAAATAGACAAACAACACGACCAGTAATTCAGGTAGACCGCGAATCAAAGTAACCCAACAAGTCCCTAAAAAGGCAATAGGTTTAAAACGGACGGATTCCCACGCGGTAAATAGCATGGCGAGGATCAGCCCCAAAACCAGTGCAGAAACAGCAAGGCCGACGGTAATACCGGCGGCACTTGTTAAAAATAGAAAGTTGCTCATTAATTATATCAATTACTGTTGAAACCATTTTTTGTGGATAGCATCATAAGTGCCGTCTGCTTTAACTTCAGCTAAGGCTTTATTCATTTTATCCAACAGCTCTTTATTTCCTTTACGCACCGCAATACCAAGCCCAATACCAAAATATTGTGGATCAGTCACTTTTTCACCTACAGCGGCTAAGTTTTCGTTACCTTTAGCTTTTAACCATTCGTCAGCAACTGCGGTATCACCGAAGACGGCATCGATACGGCCATTTTGCAGGTCTAAAATAGCAGATTGGTAGTTATCATAAGGAACGGTTGTCATACCTTTATGTTGTTCCATGATATATTTTTGGTGAGTGGTTCCGTTTTGAACACCAATTTTTTTATCTTTTAATTGGTCTACTGAGCTGATTTTTTCTTTCACAGCAATAAACTCTGCTGAGTTAGGGTAGTAAGTTTCAGTGAAATCCACTTGCTGTTGGCGCTCAGGGGTAATATCGATACCTGCCATTAATGCTTCAAAGCGGCGGAATTTTAAGCTAGGGATTAAGCTGTCGAAAGATTGGTGAGTAAATGTACAAGTTGCATTCATTTTTTCACACATGGCATTGGCTAAATCAACGTCAAAGCCAACGATTTGGTTATTCTTATCGAACATTTCAAAAGGTGCGTAAGTCGCTTCTGTTGCAAAACGGATGGTTTCTTTTTCCGCAGCAGTTGCAGATAGGGTTACAGCGCCCAGTAGTGCAGCTAATATAATTTTTTTCATTGCTTAATCCTATATCTATTAATGTGACAGATAATTTGCAAATGCTTCTGTTTGAGGTGCAGTGAAATGGCTTGCATCCCCTTGTTCTACTATATGGCCATTTTCCATATACACTACACGGCTAGCGGTTTTACGAGCAATTTCCACTTCGTGAGTAACGATGACTTGCGTAATTCCAGTTGCAGATAGTTCTCGAATAATATCAACAACTTGTGCGGTGATTTCTGGGTCAAGTGCAGCAGTTGGTTCATCAAATAATAAAACTTTTGGTTCCATCATCAATGCTCTAGCAATCGCAACACGCTGTTGCTGCCCACCCGATAAATGTAAGGGGTAGCGATCAGCAAATTGAGACAACCGTAAGCGCTCTAATAGCTTAGAGGCTTTTGCTTGCGCTTCTTGCTTGGACAATTTTAACACGCGGCACGGTGCTTCAATTAAGTTGTCCATAACGCTCAAATGAGGCCATAGGTTATATTGTTGAAATACCATTCCCACATTTTGACGCAGCTCACGAATCGCTTTCGCATCTGGAGCTGAAGAAAAGTCAAATTGCTGACCCACAATATTTAAGTGGCCTGAACGTGGCATTTCTAATAAATTGAGGACACGTAACAATGAGCTTTTACCTGCTCCGCTTGGCCCGAGTAATACCATAGTCTCACCAGAAGAACACTCTAGATTGATATCAAAGAGTGCCTGATGGGAACCATAGAAACAGTTGATGTTTTTTAATTGAATGCTCATGTGTACCAATAATATCTTATTTCACTACCCGCGATATTAATCCTATGAGCATATTTATGCAATAATTTCTGCATAAAAATTTGGTTTTTACGCTAAATTTATTCTGATTTAACGGTCAGTTGCTCTGCTTGCTGTTGTTTAGCGAGTTGTTTATCCCGCTCATAAGCTAGCTCACTGATGCGTTTTGCCATGCCTTTAAAAATAAATAAATGTGCAGGCATCATGGCAAACCAATAGAGTAGACCGCAAAAGCCAGCAGGGTGCCACCATGCCCGAACATCGATTGAACGGCGGTTTCCGCTATCATGAATAGTAAAAGTTAGGCGGCCAAGTCCTGGAGCTTTCATACCAAATAACAAGCTAAGTTGTTTATTAGGCTCAAGATTAATCACGCGCCAGCCGTCAATCTCATCACCGAGTTGGAGCTGTTCACGATCGGGGCGGCCATATTTCACTTTATTCAACATCATATCATCCATGATGGCGCGGGTTTTCCACAGACCATTGGCATAGAAATAGCCGTTTTTTCCGCCAATCTGTTGCACTGTATACCAGAGCGATTCTGAACTGGCCGTTGTTCCAAGGGTTGCTCCCGCTTGTTTTGGGTAATAGCCATAACCAGGACGCCAACGCTTTCTGACTTCTGGGTCATAACCCCAATCTGCGTTATCAACGGCATCGGCTTCTTCAGCTAAAGTGGTTCTAACCGCGTCATCAAAAGAAATTAAGGTTTGTGGGATCAGTTCTCGTAACGCTTTATCATCTGCCGGGAGATCGTGCTGCAAGCCTTGGATTAGCTCCTTAGCAATTGATGGTGGCACAGAGGTGATCAAACTGATGAAATGCACAGAGATCATACTGATGGGGATCGGAATAGGGATAAGTAAACGCCGTTTACCACTGACTTTAATAAAGCGTTTAAATAGTTCTTGGTAGCTAATAAACTCAGGACCACCCGCATCGAAAATTCGGTTCTCGGTTGTTGGTATTTTTGCTAGTTGCGTTAAATAATACAAAATATTCGACAGGGCGATAGGTGACGACTTAGAGCGAACCCAACGCGGTGGCGTTAAAATCGCTAAGTTGTAGACCATATCGCGCATGATTTCGAATGCAGCAGAACCAGAGCCAACGATAATGGATGAACGAATTTCAGTAACAGGGACTTGGCTCTCACGTAAAATATCACCGGTTAAACGCCGTGCTATTAGGTGTGGTGAATAGGTATGCCCGTGTTGTAATGCGCTGAGATAGATAACATGTTTAACGCTTGAGCCTTCAAGGGCTTGTTGCACATTGCGAGCGGCTGCGCGCTCACGTTCGACTAAATTGGCTTGGTCAGCCATGCTATGAACGAGGAAATAAACAATGTCGATGCCTTCCATGACACCTTTTAATGTTTCGGGGTCGTGAAGATCTACATAAATGCATTGGGTGTCTTGCCAGCCTTGAGATAGCATCCAATCAACACGGCGTGCACCTGCTGTTACGTCATATCCTTGCTCAATGAGTTTAGGGATCAAATTCTGACCAATATAGCCACTAGCGCCCAACACTAAAACACGTTGTTTATCTGTCATGTTAATTTCCTGTTTCACGCAAATTAACGGCTATTGTGACTGAAATTTTACCTATGTAAAGAAGGCCATAAGAATTGGCGTAATTAGACTAAGTACGAAGCCGTGAACAATGGCGGCAGGGACAATTGAAACTCCACCGCTGCGTTGTAAAACAGGTAATGTAAAATCCATTGATGTTGAACCGCAAATGCCAAGAGCCGTTGAGCGGTAACGGTTGATAATAATAGGAATGAGCATGATGGCAGCAAGTTCCCTTGCTAAGTCATTGAAAAAAGCCGCACTTCCCATGACTGGGCCATATGCATCGGTAAGTACGATGCCTGTTAATGAGTACCAGCCAAAGCCAGAAGCGAGCGCTAGCCCCATTTTCACTGGAAGATCGAGTAAAAATGCAGCTAACGCGCCACCGGCTAACGCACTGATTGCCATGACAAACGCGATGGTGGTACCACGGCGATTGATTAAAATTTGCTTGATGCTCATGCCACTATTGCGTAGCTGAATACCGACAAGTAATAGCAATAGCATTAACGCCACTTGGCTGCCTTTGTCGGCATAGTGTAGAAAGTCAAAATGCGTCAAGCCAACGGCAAATCCGAGTAGTAGCACACCGCATAGCTGTAAGGATTCGAGAACCATTTTGATTCGTGAAGGTGGCTTTTCTTGTTTATGTTGCGGAATTCTCCATGGATCAAATTTATCGAGCAATAACAGTGAGATTACATTCAATGAAAATATGCAACCAAAAAAGGTAACTGCATAAATTAAAATAGAAAATAAGTGAACGCTTAAGTTTTCAAGTAGTGCGAGGGTAATTCCCATTAAAAATAAAATAACATATACCATTGAATTCAGAGATTGATGAACTCGATGGAGAATACGTTTATTTTTAATAGGAATAAGATAACCGAGTGTTAACGGTAGAAGAATAATTAAGAGTCCTGAATACATGGCCGTTTCCTTAGAGGTTATCCCATCGACTAGGTTAATGTAAACAAAGGGTTATGCTTATCTTTTTTATTTAGGTTATCGAAGCATAAACCTGATTTAGCGCCCTGTGCTAAAAGAATTTATTGTTATAAAATTTTTTTATTGGTTAAAGAAAGAAAAATAGGTCAAAAACACTAAAAATGAAAGTTTTACTATTTTATAACACTGTAATTAGATGCTCAACACAGTTCGCTGTTTTGTTATAAGTATTTTTATTTTGCTTACATATTTATAGT
Source organism: Providencia sp. PROV174 (assembly GCF_028480685.1). Taxonomy (NCBI): domain Bacteria; kingdom Pseudomonadati; phylum Pseudomonadota; class Gammaproteobacteria; order Enterobacterales; family Morganellaceae; genus Providencia; species Providencia sp. PROV174. The sequence continues at coordinate 24,300 of NZ_JAMPOT010000010.1, read as the reverse complement.
AATAAAGGCGCTTAATCGGTAAGCTCTAAATAGTGTCTTTTAGTCTGTTTAATTGACGGAATCACCCGGTATGTAATGAAAACTAATAATATTGAGGGTGAATTAAAAATCTTCCAAGGAGAGTAATATGTACCTGGAACGTGTGGAAATATACGGATTTAGAGGGATTAACCGGCTTTCTTTAGAACTGAATAATAGTACGGTTTTAGTCGGTGAGAATTCCTGGGGAAAATCGAGTTTACTGGACGCACTTGACCTTCTTCTTTCCCCTGAGCATACAGATTACCAATTCAGCCTTCATGACTTCCATCACCCAGCAGGGAACGATGAATCACGTTACCGCTCATTACAGATTGTTCTAAAATTTTGTGAACGCCGAAAAGGACGTCATCAATCATATCGTTTTCATAATCTTAACTCTGTTTGGGTCGATAACGGAGATGGCCTTAAACATATTTTCTATCGTGTTAGCGCAGAGCTGAGAGATGATGACACGATAGTTGTAGATAAAAACTTTTTGAACTCAGGCGGTAATAAGCTTTCTTTAGATAATGTAGGTAAATACATTAAAGAAATTATTAGGTTGTATCCGGTTATTCGCCTGCGAGATGCCCGCTTTTTGCATACACTTAACACTGAAACTATCGTTACGGGCCAAAAAGATTTACGTGATTTGTTCAACGTTCGCATTAAAGAATTAACCCATGCATTGGTCAATAATCCTGAATGTTTAAGTGACGAGGACCTTGGTGATGGTATTGATGCAATGCAACAGCTGCTCAGTCATTATTTTTCAGGGCAGAGCGCGCATCTTATAAAACTGGATAACTCAATTGTCAATATAGAACCGCGCAAGCGTGGGTGGAAAGCACTTGATAATATTAGCCGTTTAATCGCTAAACCAAACCAACGCAATATTCGTTTAATTATCTTAGGAATGTTTTCTTCGTTATTACAATCAAAAGGTAATATTCAGTTAGATAAACATGCACGGCCATTGATTATCGTTGAAGATCCAGAAACACGCTTACACCCGATTATGCTCTCCATCGCATGGGGGTTATTTAGCCTATTTTCTCTACAGCGGATTACCACGACGAACTCAGGGGAGTTACTTTCATTAGCACCTCTGGAAGATTTGTGTCGTTTGGTACGCAATACCAATAAAGTTTCAGCTTATCGATTGAGTGAAAATGATTTAAGTGCTGAAGAATTACGTAAAATTTCTTTCCATATTCGCTTTAATCGTCCATCAGCGCTGTTTGCTCGCTGCTGGTTATTAGTTGAAGGGGAAACTGAAATTTGGTTGATGAATGAATTTTCGCGCCAGTGTAACTATTACTTTGAAACTGAAGGAATAAAAGTTATTGCATTTGCACAAAGTGGTTTGAAACCATTGCTGAAGTTTGCCAATAAAATGGGTATTGAATGGCATGTTTTAACCGATGGTGATGAGGCTGGGCGCAAGTATGCAGCAACAGCGACACATTATGCCAACAAAATTAATTCCTCAGATAGGGATAGGCTAACGATGCTCCCCGCACCAGATATGGAACATTTCCTATATCGTGAAGGGTTTAGAAGCCTTTATCATGAAATTGCTGATATTCCAGATAATGCGAAGGTTTCAACCAGGCGAGTCATTATTAAGGCGATTTCTCGTACATCGAAACCAGATTTAGCGCTAGCTACTGTAAATAGAGCCGCAGAACTAGGGCCAGACAGTATTCCTCTGCAATTAAAAAGTATGTTTTCTCGCGTGGCATGGTTGGCAAGGGGGAAAGCAAATTAATGGTGATATCGATAAATATTACTTGTTGTTGATTGATTATTAAGAAATGGCTCTCTCAGGTTTATCACATGTTGAATCAATTGATAACTTAAGTGATATATAATTTGATCATTAGTTTTTAGCTGGCAACTAATTGGATCCACCTTTTTACACGTTGTCAGCGATCTTAGAGGGCAAAGCCCTCTTTTTGTTCATAGGAAGCAAGTAAACATGAAGGCAAAGCCTAAGAAAAAGTGGCCGATTTATTTGGCAATCATTATTGTTGCCCTAATCACCGCTGGGTTTCTTTTTAATCGTGAGGAAGCCAAGGTTTTTCAAACCGTAGATGTCACTCGAGGCAATTTAGATAAACAAGTACTGGCAACGGGGAAACTTGATGCCGTACGTAAAGTCGATGTGGGGGCTCAGGTGAGTGGGCAGCTGCAAACTCTGTATGTCAAAGAGGGAGATTATGTTAAAAAAGGCGATTTATTAGCGGTTATTGACCCGAAAAAAGCCCAAAATGATGTTATTGAGTCTGAGGCAACAACACGTGAGCTCGAAGCCAATTTATCATTAGCTCAAGCCGAGCTGCGTCTTGCTCAGGTGACTTATCAGCGCCATCTGAGTTTGGCGAAGTTACAAGCTGTTGCTCAGCAAGATCTCGATAAAGCCAAAACAGATGTTGAGGTGAAAAAAGCGCAAGTTGCTACTTATCAAGCACAAATTAAACGTAATCAGGCCACATTAGACACAGCAAAAAATAATTTAAACTATACGCAAATTACAGCGCCAATGGATGGCATTGTGACCTTTATTAAAACACTACAGGGGCAGACAGTTATTGCTGCCCAAGAAGCACCAACAATTTTAACCCTTGCGGATTTGGACACGATGCTAGTGAAAGCCGAAGTTTCTGAAGCCGACGTAATTTATTTGGAACCCGGTCAAGATGCTTCTTTTACTGTTCTAGGCGCTCCAGATAAAAAGTTTGCTGGGCAATTAAAGGATATTTTGCCAACTCCTGAAAAAATTAATGATGCCATTTTCTATTATGCGCGTTTTGAAGTGCCTAACCCGCAACATTTGCTGAAATTACAGATGACCGCTCAGGTCACGATTGAATTAGATTCACGTAAGAATGTGCTGTTGCTACCACTATCTGCATTAGGCAATGAAATTTCACCACAAACCTATGAAGTGGATATTCTGCAAGGCAATAAAGTCGAGAAAAAACAAGTTGAAATTGGTAGCCGAAACGATGTGTATGTGGAAATTACCAAAGGCCTAAATGAAGGTGACAAAGTCGTCATTGGGCACAGTGAGGCGGAATACTAACTATGGCTGCGCTAATTGATCTTCAAGGGATCACTCGCCGCTACGGGGAAGGTGAAAACCAAGTTACGGTCTTAAAAAATGTCTCACTGCAAATTAATGCAGGTGAGATGGTAGCAATTATAGGTGCTTCTGGTTCAGGTAAATCTACACTCATGAATATTATTGGGTGCTTAGATAAACCAACAGAAGGGAATTACTGTATTGATGGCCAAAGCGTTGCAACATTAGATAACGACCAATTAGCAGAATTGCGTCGAGAACATTTCGGTTTTATTTTTCAACGTTACCATTTATTAAGCCATTTAAGTGCGGAGCAAAATGTTGAGGTACCTGCGGTATATGCAGGGGCAGGTAAAAACCAACGTCGTGAACGAGCAGCTCAACTATTACAGCGTTTAGGGCTTGGGGAGCGAATTGAATATCGTCCAAGTCAGTTGTCTGGCGGGCAACAACAGCGCGTGAGTATTGCTCGCGCTCTAATGAATGGTGGGCAAATAATTCTCGCGGATGAGCCAACAGGAGCGCTAGATAGCCATTCAGGGGAAGAGGTCATGAGTATTTTAAAAGACCTTTGTGCTCAGGGGCATACAGTGATTATTGTTACTCATGATCCCGAAATTGCTCAGCAAGCGGAACGTATCGTAGAAATTAAAGATGGCGAAATTTTGAAAGATTCGGGGAGTAAAGCCTCGATACGTACGAATTCATTACCAAAAGCTCCTGCAAGAAAACTCACATTAAATCAAATGTATGGCCGATTTAGTGAGGCATTGTTAATGGCTTGGCGAGCCATGGTTGTCAATAAAATGCGCACGCTGCTGACGATGCTTGGAATTATAATTGGTATTGCCTCCGTGGTTTCAATTATGGTGATTGGCGATGCGGCGCAAGGCATGGTACTCAATGATATTAAATCGATCGGAACCAATACCATTTCTATCTATCCCGGGAAAGACTTCGGGAGTGACGATGCGGAAAATAGGCAATCATTAAAGTCGTCGGATATTGACGCGATTGCTAAGCAACCTTATGTCCATGCTGTCTCTGGGGAATTAAATAGCTCAACTCGGCTAAGAAAAGGCAATTTAGATGCATCAGCTCAACTTTCAGGTGTTGGGCGTGATTATTTTAATGTTTATGCTTCAAGGTTTTCAGAAGGAATGGGGTTTACTCAAGATATGGCGGACAGACGAGCCCAAGTGGTGGTCATTGATGCTAACACCAAGCGCCGCTTTTTTCCTAAACAAGAGCATGTTATTGGCGAAACTTTACTCATTGGTAATATGCCAGCAACGGTCATCGGTGTACTTGAAGAAAAAAAATCAGCTTTTGGTTCGAATAAGTCATTATCCATTTGGTTACCAGACACCACGGTAAATAGTAAAGTGCTTAACCGGCCATACTACGACAGTATCACTGTGCGGGTTAAAGAGGGCTATGATGCTAAAACAGCGGAGCAGCAACTGATCCGTTTATTGACATTGCGTCATGGTAAGCAAGATATTTTTACCTATAACCTAGATACCTTTATTAAAACGGCAGAGAAAACAACCCAAACAATGCAGTTATTCCTCACACTAGTGGCCGTCATTTCATTAGTGGTTGGAGGAATTGGTGTGATGAATATTATGCTGGTTTCTGTGACAGAAAGGACGCGGGAAATTGGTATTCGCATGGCGGTAGGGGCTAGAACCAGCGATGTGATGCAGCAATTTCTCATCGAAGCCGTGCTGGTATGTTTAATGGGCGGGCTGATGGGAATTGGCCTATCGTATGGAATTAGTTTATTGGCTCAAATGGCGCTACCGGGCTGGACTTTCTCTTTTGATCCTGTGGCGTTAATCAGTGCCTTTGCTTGTTCAACAGCCATTGGTATTATTTTTGGCTTTTTACCGGCTCGAAATGCGGCTCGCTTAAACCCAATTGACGCATTAGCGAGGGAATAGTTTATAGCTTAATCATTTATAAGCTAAATAATAACTGTGTGTCTTCTGCATCACAGGGTTTGGTGCAGAAGATATAAAGAAGGCATTAAATGCTAACTTGAAAGAGATATCTGCTCAAGAATAGTCTCATTTATTGGAACTGAGTTCCTCAAATAAATTCTGCTAATTAAATGTGTTATTTTTAACTTCTTCATTTCCTGATAATATTTTTTTCAATCTATATATTCCCTCGTTTCCCAAAATATTTCATAATAAAAAACTATCTGAAAAGATAAATTCTGCTTGCGAATTGGTATCGATCATGGATATCATTTGCCTTGTAGAATAAATGAAACCTAGTTCCATATAATGGAACTTATAATAAAGCCAGTAAAAAATAAGCAAAGACAACCACACAGCAGGTGCGATATGGCGAATAAAGCAGGTGAAGATTATTCTTTGGCTCGAGTACCCCAAAGTGCTCGTAGACCGTTCTATGAAGTGTTAATTCTACGAATTGGCGCACTAGCTTGTGTTTCACAAGTGATGTTAGGTGCAGCTCTTGGGTATGGGTTAACTTTTTGGCAGGCGTTTTGGGCAACAATGCTTGGCTCTGTAATTTTACAGGTTGTCAGCTGGGGGCTTGGAGCGGCTGCGTGCCGTGAAGGAATGTCAATCAGCCTACTGTCTCGGTGGGCGGGTTTTGGTAAGTTAGGCTCAGCTCTCATTGGTGGCGCGATTGCTATCTCCTTAATGGGCTGGTTTGGCGTCCAAAATGGTTTCTTTGCGGATGGAATGTATAAAGCGACTAATGTGCTAACACCAGGGACTTGGTCACTTATTACAGGTATTGCGGTGACGGTTATAACAGTATATGGGTACCGATTTTTATCTATTACTGCCAATATCTCAACGCCGCTATTTTTATTCGCGTTAGGTTGGGCGACATATAATTTATTATCAGGTCAAGATATTGGTACGCTTATCAATGACACTGAACCCGCCGGGCCATTAATGACTATGCCTGCGGCCATTACAATGGTTGCTGGTGGTTTTATTATTGCTGCAGTAACAACACCCGATATCAGTCGCTTTATGAAAGGGCCTAAAGATGTGTTTTGGATGACTCTCATCGGCACATTTTTTGGTGAACTATTGGTCAATATGATAGCAGTACTAATGGCATTATCATTACGTACAAGCCAAGTATTTGATTTAATGATGGCGCTGACTGGCCTATTAGGTGCATCGATTGTTATCTTCTCGACAATAAAAATGAATGATATCAATCTGTATTCGTCATCTTTAGGTTTTTCAACACTGCTAAATGCTATCTTCAATAAGCGTTTTGACCGCCGTTATTTAACGTGGGTGATTGGTATCTTTGGCACAATCGCTTCAATGTTAGGGATCTTAGATAACTTTATTGGTTTCTTAATTTACTTAGGAATAGCCATCCCGCCTGTCGCAGGGATTATGGTTGTTGACTATTATTTATTGAAGCGTGACCGTAAAGAATTAGATATCACTCGAGAGCAAGGCATATTACCACCAAGCTGTGAAGCATATAACCCTGTTACATTAGTTGTGTGGGTGATTGCTGTGGCTGTTGGATGGGGAACCTCGGAATTAGGTCCATTGCACGCTGACTATGGTATCCCTGCGCTTAACTCTTTGATTACTGGTGCAGTAGCCTATTGGATAGGCATGCGCTGGCAGGCGAAAGCGAAAGGTGTTGAAACGGTACACTTTCGCAAAGTCTCTCATTTAGATTAAGGATTAAACAATGTCAGGTACAAAAGTTAAAGTTGCTCTGGCTCAGTTTGATTCAGAACTTGGCAATAAAACCAATAACTTGCAACGTATGGCGCAGTTATGCCAACAAGCCGCAGATTCAGGGGCAAAATTGATTTGTTTCCCTGAATTGGCGACAACAGGTTACCGTGGTGACTTACTGACCACTAAGTTGTGGGATTTAAGCGATTCCATCGGAAGTGAAACCTATAGGCTATTTAGCGAGCTTGCTACTCGTCTAAATATCACTATTGTGAGCGGCTTTGTTGAGCGTGGTGAATATTTAGGTGATATCTATAACTCTGTCGGTGTTTGGAATCCGGGATGTGAAGGTATCAGTGGTGTTTTTCGTAAAGTTCATGCCTTTGGGCTTGAAAAACAGTGGTTTGGGCGCGGTGATAGTTTCCCGGTGTTTGAAACACCGATTGGTAAAATCGGTATCATGATTTGTTATGACATGGGCTTTCCCGAAGTCGCACGAATTTTAACATTACAAGGTGCCGAATTGTTATTAGCTCCTTCAGCTTGGTGTGTTCAAGACCGAGATGTCTGGGATATTAACAGTGCTTGTCGTGCATTAGAAAATGGAACTCATTTACTTGCAGTGAACCGTTGGGGTCATGAAGAAGATCTGCATTTATTTGGTGGTAGTAAGGTTTTAGGTCCTCGCGGCCAAGTACTTTGTGAAGCCAGCTGTGAAGGTGAGGCGCTATTAATTGGTGAGGTTGATTTTTTAAACCAAGCCCATACACGCTTAAAAGTGCCTTATCTAAGAGATAGAAAGCCACAAAGCTACGGTGTATTAACCCAAGGTTTAGGGTCATGAGTATTTTATCTAGCGTTGTTGACGTTTACCAATTGTTCCTGCGTTCTGGAAATGAGCTGACTGTGACAACGTTGGTTAATGAATTAGGCATGCCTAAAAGTTCGGCCTCCCGCCTTTTAAAGCAAATGGCAGAGCTTGGGTTGTTAGAAAAGAAAAACAATGCACCGATATATCGGCCAGGTTTGCTGATTATGGAATTAGCGCATCGAGCTAGGGGAATGAATCCGTTAATCGATATGATGCTTGAAGCGCTTGATGAACTTGCGAAAGATAGCGGTTTTACCAGCTATGTGTCAGCACTTGACGATGATATGGTTCGCGTCGTTCATGCACGCTTTGGCAATAGCATGTTGCAAGTGATTACTCAACCGGGGACACGCTTACCCATACTGGGAACGTCAACGGGGCGTGCATTATTAGCAAGGTTACCGCTAAATGAGCGGTCAAAAATTATTGACCGTGAACCCAAAGAAGAGCGCGGTAAATTAGTTGAGCGTTTGGACATAGTGGCTGAGCGCGGCTGGGAATTTTCGATGGATGAATCCGTTGCTGGAGTCGCTTCCATATCTAGCACGGTGTTCGACCCAGCGCAAAATACGTTATATGCCTTGTGTTTAAGTTTGCCTGCAACGCAAATGAATGATGAGGTTATGGCGCTGTTATCCAAAAGTCTTTGCCATAAAGCCGCTTATCTTGGTTGTATGGTGGGTGACCCGTATTGGTTGCAAAAAAGCATGAATAAGTCATTGGTTGCAAAAAAGCATGAATAAGTCATGAACTTATTTCGTGTCATAAAAGCAAACAGTAGTAAGAAGTAGGCAGTAGAAGTAATCAGTAAATTATAAATATTTATATTGTTATTATTTTAAGTGCGTGAATACGCCTTCATCAGGAAAAATGGAACCTCAATTATATGAGGCTCCATCTAGAGCGAAATGAGGTTAACTCGTTATTTTATGCGAGTTAACCTCAAAGTAGTTCTTCACTCCCATAAAAAAAATTAAAGGAAGTACAATGAGTCTAAAACAAACTCTTTGCGTATATGAGCTAATCGATTGCGCTAGTGTTAAAGGTGAAGACATTGTTGCATTGTTCCAAGATTTCCCACACATTGAAGTCATATCTAAAACGGTTAAGGATAATAAAGGGCAAAGCGATTTTGTTCGTATCCTTATTCCTGGAATACAAGGTAAATCACACCATAAAGACGCGCCAACGCTGGGGATCATTGGGCGTTTAGGTGGGATAGGTGCTAGGCCTTCTCGCATTGGTGTCGTGTCTGATGCAGATGGTGCGATTGCCGCACTTGCAGCAGCACTTAAACTGGCACAAATGTATGAAAAGGGTGATCGGTTACTCGGCGATGTCGTGATCACAACACATATTTGCCCCAATGCGCCAACACGTCCGCATACACCTGTTGATTTCATGGATTCCCCCCTTGAAGATGATACGATGAATCAACATGAAGCGATCCCAGAAGCGGATGCTATTTTGTCTGTAGATACCACAAAGGGAAATCGTTTACTCAATCATAAAGGGTATGCGTTGTCTCCAACGGTAAAAAATGGTTATATTTTACCTGTATCAGAGGATTTAATCCGTTTGATGGAGTGGAGCAGTGGCCAAAAAGCGGTGACATTCCCGTTGTCCATTCAAGACATCACGCCATATGGTAATGGCCTACATCATATCAACAGTATATTACAACCTGCAGTATCTACATCTGCGCCAGTGGTTGGTGTCGCTATTTGCTCAGAAACGGTGGTGCCTGGTTGCTCTACAGGGGCTAGCCATGAGGTCGACATTGCAGCGACAGTGAAATTTATGATAGAAGTGGCTAAAGCATTCACAGGAAAGCAATGTGCGTTTTATGATGTTGAACAGTATGATTTATTAACGTCATTATATGGTGATATGTCGCACCTGCAAACCGCAGGCAATGGTGCGGTAAAGAAGTGATTAATTGATAAATAGTCACAGTTAATTATTAGTGTTGTCAGTGTTACTAAAATAATTAACTGTGCTCTATTGCTGAGCTATTGATTTAATTCGGTAATATTGTCTGGGCCATCCTCAATGTTAATAGGAACAATGAGGTTTGCATGATTACCTTTTGGGCCAATAGTCACACTAAATTGAACTTTCTGGCCAGCTTTTAGTGTCCTGTAACCGTCCATTTGAATACAGGAATAATGAGCAAAAATATCTTCTCCGCCATCAGCCGGGCAAATAAAACCAAAGCCTTTTGCGTTATTGAACCACTTAACGATACCCGTCTCCATATTTCATCCTTCAGATTTACCAATATTTGCGTTTAAAGCAATGTATAAAAAACACACAAAATAAGTATAAGTACGATGTCATTTGTTCGTAAAATATACTGTAATAAATTGCCTTCTAAGGTCAAGAGGCGAGGTACAGGAATTAGTGGAAAGTGTTAAGAATTCGCTAATCAATAGCGCTCATTTTCTATAATATTTGATGTGGCTCACAGATTGCTAACCATGGAAGCAAAGGTGATTCCCATGGTACACTGTGACTTGAAGCAATATAGACAAAAACAGCATGGTTACGAAATGGTATAGTTTTGTGGTGTTATCAATATGATTGATAGAAATCGTTGATAATAAAGACTATGCTTAAATTGAAGTTAAACACTGAGCAAGAAAGTAATGAGTGATTTTCTGGGCACATTTAAAACTGACGTCATTTTTAAAGATGAAATAGAACAAACCTTACAGCCACCTTCGATGTATAAGGTGCTATTAAATAATGACGATTACACTCCGATGGATTTTGTTGTCGAAGTGTTACAAAAATACTTTTCTTTTGATGAAGAACGCGCTACACAGATAATGTTAGATGTCCATATTCAAGGAAAGGGCGTTTGTGGAATTTTTACTGCAGAGGTTGCTGAAACAAAAGCGGCACAAGTCAATACTTTTGCTCGTGAACATGAGTACCCTTTGCTTTGCACTATAGAGAAAGTCTAATTTGGCTTAATATCAATTTTGGGAGGTGCTTATGCTCAATCAAGAACTGGAGCTTAGTTTAAACGTAGCTTTTACGAAAGCGAAAGACAGCCGCCATGAGTTTATGACTGTAGAGCACCTATTGCTAGCGCTACTGAGTAATATCTCTGCTCGCGAAGCTTTAGATGCTTGTAAGGTTGATCTTGTTGCATTACGTCAAGAACTTGAACACTTCATCGCGCAAACGACACCTTTGTTACCCGAAAATGATAGCAGAGACACCCAGCCTACGTTGAGTTTTCAGCGTGTATTACAGCGCGCCGTTTTTCATGTGCAATCATCTGGGCGTAACGAAGTTAGCGGCGCAAACGTATTAGTCGCAATTTTTAGTGAGCAAGAATCCCAAGCTGCGTACTTATTACGTAAACATGATGTTAGCCGTTTAGATGTGGTTAATTATATATCTCATGGCACGATAAAAGGCGAAGAGGCGTCATCAGAACAAGATATCCCCTCTAGTAGCATGCAAAATGAAGAGCAGCCGGTCTCAGAAGACCATATGGACAACTTTACGACCAACTTGAACCAGCAGGCCAAGAAAGGGAATATCGACCCTCTAGTTGGACGTCAGGCTGAATTAGAGCGTACTATTCAAGTACTGTGCCGCCGTCGTAAAAATAACCCATTATTAGTTGGCGAGTCAGGTGTCGGTAAAACCGCGATTGCCGAAGGGCTGGCGTGGCGTATTGAGCAAGATGATGTTCCTGACGTAATGAAAGGTTGCACAATTTATTCATTAGATATTGGCTCATTACTGGCGGGAACCAAATACCGTGGTGACTTTGAGAAACGCTTCAAAGCATTATTAAAAATGCTGGAAAAAGATCCGAAGAGTATTTTATTTATTGATGAAATACACACTATCATCGGTGCAGGGGCGGCCTCTGGTGGGCAAGTTGACGCTGCAAATTTAATTAAACCGTTGCTATCCAGTGGCCGAATTCGTGTTATTGGTTCTACAACATACCAAGAATTTGGCAGTATTTTTGAGAAAGACAGAGCTTTGGCGCGTCGTTTCCAGAAAATTGATATTGTGGAACCAACTCCAGAAGAAACAATTCGCATCATCAATGGGTTAAAACCTAAATATGAAGCGCATCATGATGTTCGGTATACCGCAAAAGCGATTCAAGCCGCAGTAGACTTATCCATTAAATATATCACTGATAGACATTTGCCTGATAAAGCCATTGACGTGATCGATGAAGCTGGTGCACGAACGCGATTGGTTGCACCAAGTAAGCGTAAAAAAACTATTGGTGTACCCGAAATTGAAACTGTTGTGGCGCGTATCGCTCGTATTCCTGAAAAAACTGTTTCTTCAAGTGATAAAGACAAACTCAAGACACTCGACTCTCGTTTGAAAATGTTAGTGTTTGGGCAAGACAAAGCGATAGATTCATTGTCTGAGGCAATTAAAATGAATCGGGCAGGTTTAGGGTTAGAAAATAAACCGGTGGGTTCTTTCTTGTTTGCAGGTCCGACGGGGGTGGGTAAAACGGAGGTCACTGTTCAGTTAGCCAAAGCGCTGGATATTAAATTATTACGTTTTGATATGTCCGAGTATATGGAGCGTCATACTGTTAGTCGTTTAATTGGTGCTCCTCCTGGCTATGTCGGCTTTGACCAAGGTGGTTTACTGACAGATGCTGTTATCAAGCATCCACATTCAGTGGTGTTGTTAGATGAGATCGAAAAAGCCCATCCTGATGTGTTTAATATCCTCTTACAGGTAATGGACCACGGTACTTTAACGGATAACAACGGCCGTAAAGCAGATTTTCGAAATGTTGTTGTGGTAATGACAACTAACGCAGGGGTGCAAGAAACTCAGCGTCGTTCTATTGGTTTTGCTGAGCAAGATAATAGTACTGATGCGATGTCTGAAATCAAAAAGACATTCTCACCAGAGTTTCGCAACCGCCTTGATGGTATCATTTGGTTTAACTCATTAACTCCGGAAATTATTACGCAAGTTGTTGATAAGTTTATTGTAGAATTACAAGTTCAACTTGATGAAAAAGGCGTATCAATTGAAGTTAGCGCCGCGGCTCGCCGTTGGTTATGTGAAAAAGGTTATGATAAAGCGATGGGTGCCCGACCTATGGCTCGCACCATTCAGGATAACCTGAAAAAACCATTAGCAAACGAGTTGCTATTTGGTTCACTAACGAATGGTGGCTCTGTAAGTATCGGGCTTGATGAAAAAAGTAACACACTGACATACAGCTTCAGTAGCGTGCACAAGGCCTCTCCGGAGGATGCGGTATTCTGACGAATAGACCACAGGTGTATCAATGCACCTGTGGTTGTCAGGCCTTGCCTGAAGCGAATATCAACGGCTACGGAAAATGATTCGGCCTTTGCTCAGGTCATAAGGTGTTAACTCTACAGTTACCTTGTCGCCTGTCAGGATGCGGATATAGTTTTTACGCATTTTTCCAGAAATATGAGCAGTCACCACGTGACCGTTTTCCAGTTCAACACGGAACATTGTGTTTGGCAGGGTATCTAAAACTGTGCCCTGCATTTCAATATTGTCTTCTTTGGCCATCTAATCCTCTAAGTTTAATAACCGTGATTTTTAACGGGCAAGATAATGCCCAAAAACCCGCACTAAGTAAAGAAGTGTCGCATTTTAACGCGATCTTTATTTTTAAGTGAAGGAATAAAATTAATGTAAAACCAAAATTCATTAATCGAAAATTGGCGGTATTTCAATCGATTGCGGTATCCAGCAGGCGGGGTCAATCGCTTTGTCACGCCACCGATAAAGAATATGTAAAAAATCCCTACGGGATATCTCTTTTGCGCCGATTGAGGCGGTATGGTGGTTAAGTACCTGACAATCAAAAAGTTGCCCATTATAGCGCAAAAAATGAAAATAGAATGTAATAAAAGCAAATTTGGATGCATCATTCATTCTACTGAACATAGATTCCCCACAAAATAGGTGCCCCATGTTCACACCATACAGGCCTCCAACGAGTTTATCGTCATACCAAGCTTCGATGGAATGCGCCATACCTGCTTGGTGTAATGCCAAATACCCCGCTTGAACTTCCGGTAAAATCCATGTGCCTTCTTGGCGTACAGAACAAGCTTCAATAACTTGCTTGAATGCATGGTTTACAGTAATGCGATAAGTCTGCTTTTTTAATACTTTTTTCATTGACCGGCTAATATGAAGCTCACCAACCATGAGTACTGCTCTCGGGTCCGGAGACCACCATAAAGGCATCTCTCCTGGATTGAACCAAGGAAAGATACCATCATAATAAGCGGCTTGCAGCCTTTTTGATGAAAGATCTCCGCCAATCGCTAATAAACCATTGGGCTCCCGCATGGCTTCAGACACGGGAGGGAATAAATAGGAGTCGTCATCTAATTGATACATATACGCCTCAGAGCGGTTGCTGTGCCCAGTGGCGCTGGCGGAACTGATAATACTGGCCTTGCATGCCTAACAACGCTTGATGGGTACCTTGTTCGATGATTTTACCATTATCCATCACACAAATGTTATCCATTTCCTCTAAGCCCTGCATGCGGTGAGTAATGACAATTAATGTTTTATCAGCACATTTTTCTTTGAGTAGCGCTAAAATCTGTTGTTCTGTCTGCGCATCAAGCCCTTCCGTTGGCTCATCCATTAGAATTAATGGGGTATTATGTAATAAAGCACGGGCAATGCCTAAGCGGCGCTGTTCCCCACCAGAAAGCTGTCGACCGCCTTCACCCATCCATGCATTAAGCTTTAATTCGTTTTCTAATAAATTTCCCAAGCCAACTTGTTGTAATACTTCACTTAATTCGATATCAGTCGCTTGTTCATTGGCGAGTAATAGATTATTGCGTAATGTATCACTAAAGACATGAACTCGTTGTGGCACAACAGACATCATATTGCGTAACGATTTTTCGCTAAATTCGTTAATAGGCGTGCCATTTAAGTAGATGGTTCCGCTATCAACATCCCAAGCTCGAGTTAATAATTGAAGGAGTGTTGATTTACCGCAGCCAGTTTTACCTAATAAAGCAAGGTGTTGGCCTTTATTTAACGTTAAAGATACATTGTGAAGAACGGCAAATGGTTGTTCTGGATAGGTAAATGAAATATTGTCGACAGTCAGGCATTCCAATGTTGCGATTGAAGGGCTTTCACTCGGGAAAGTTACCTCCGGTTTTGCGGTCATTAATTGGGAAACGCGAGTAGCAGACGCAATCACTTGCCCCATATGTTGGAAGGCTACCGCTACAGGGCCTAATGCTTCGAAAGCAGCCAGCGCACAGAAAACAAACAAAGCAATCAGAGCACCCGGCTTGGTATCCCCCCCGACATGGTCGGCTGCCATCCAAAGAAGTAGTGTAGCAGTCACACCAGAGGCAAATAAAATAATGGCTTGAGATAGCCCGGTAAGTGCTGCTTGCTGTTGTTGACGTATTTGCCATTTATTTTCAATATTAAGCAAATTTTGGCGAAAACGGTCAGTGGCGCCAAACAATGTTAGCTCAGCTTGCCCTTGCAGTGCAGAGGTTAAAATAGTGCGATAACTTCCACGTAATTCGGTTAGTTCACGGCCGATAGGTTTACCAGCACGATAAAATATAAATGGCATGGTAAACAGTAAGAACAACATGATGCCACCCAGAGTCCATGCAAGACGAGGGTCGAGGTAACTTAAACCAAAAATAAGGACAAAGGTAACAAAAAACGCAGTAATGATCGGCGATAAAACGCGTAAATAGAGGTGATCTAGGGTCTCTACGTCGGCGACGAGGCGATTGAGTAATTCCCCCTGACGGAAACGGCTGATACCGCCCGGTGAAAGGGGTAATACTTTACTAAAAGCGAAAACTCGCAAATGAGCAAGTACTTTAAAGGTGGCATCGTGACTAACTAGGCGTTCTCCATAGCGGCCAGCGGTACGAAAAATAGCGGCGCCACGGACGCCCGCAGCGGGTAACATGTAATTAAAATAGTAAAGACCCGGAAAACCAGCAATTGCGGTTCCGGCTAAAAACCAACCGGAAAGGGTAAGTAAGCCAATACTCGCCAGTAAGGTCACAATCGCTAAGATGATACCTAATGTAATTAAAAACCAATGGCGGCGGTAAAGAGCTAAGAAAGGTAATAAAATTTTCATTATCAAAGCTCCTCACTACGATGGGCAAGTAATTGGGCAAAAGCGCCTTCTGATTGACTTAATTGTGTGTAATTACCTTGCTGAATGATTTGCCCATTAGCCATTACCCAAATTTGGTCATAATCAAGGGTTTCTTCCAGCAAATGGGTGACTAAAAGGGTTGTTTGCTGACTTGATAGCTGGTTAAGTGTTTGCATGACACGTTGCTCACTGTGGGAGTCTAAGCTCGCAGCGGGCTCATCTAGAAGTAGCATACGAGAAGGTTTCAACAGGGTTCGTGCAACGGCAACACGTTGAGCTTGTCCGACCGAAAGGCGGGCGGCATAGTCACCTAATTTGGTATTTAGACCGTCAGGCAAATGGGCTAAGAACTCGGAAACATATGCATTATCAATAGCCTGTTGAATTTCTGCCTCTGTAGCATTTGGCTTGCCTAAACAGATGTTTTCAACCAGTGTTTGCTCTGGAAGGTGAGGGTTTTGCCCAACCCAACCAAGTAATTCACGCCATTTATCAGGGCATAATTCACGAAGTTCAACACCATTGACGGTGATGGAGCCACGATAAGGTAAAAAGCCTAACAATAAATTGAGTAATGAGCTTTTCCCTGCGCCACTTTGACCAACAATCGCAATACGCTGTTGTGGTTCAATATTGAAATCTAATGGCCCAGCAAGGCGCACGCCATCATGGGATAAAATTTCTAATTGTTTAGCCTGAATATAGATAGCATCATCGCTCAGTGTTTGGGTTCCTTGTTGAGTGTTTTGTTCTCCATCACTGTTTAACAATGTTTCGAGTGTTTCAGCGGCACCAACAGCTTGTGCTTTGGCGTGGTAGTATGTGCCAAGATCTCGTAGTGGTTGGAAAAACTCTGGAGACAGTATCAGGGCAAGAAAACCGGCAAATAGTGTGACAGGTAGACCGTAGCTACCAAAGTTCATTTCACCTAGGTAAGAAAAACCAAAATAGACGGCAACAACAGCAATAGAAATCGATGCAAAAAACTCAAGTACACCAGAAGATAGAAATGCCATTCTTAGTACTTCCATCGTTCTAGAACGAAAATCCTCTGTTGATTCGCGAATTTGCTTAATTTCTGCTTTTTCACGAAAAAATAACCGCAAGGTATCAAGGCCTCGTAATCTATCGAGAAAACTACCGCTTAAACGGCCTAATGCAATAAAATTACGGCGGTTAGCATCCGCAGCGCCTAACCCGACTAATGCCATAAAAATAGGAATTAGCGGGGCAGTGACGAATAAAATAAGTGCAGCAGCCCAGTTAAATGGGAAAATAGCAATCAGGATCATAATGGGGATGATCCCCGCTAAATACATTTGTGGAAGATAGCGTGAATAGTAGTCTTGCATGTCTTCAATTTGTTCAAGAATAATCGTAGCCCAGCTACCCGCTGGCTTACCTTTAACCCAAACAGGGCCGAGTTCTTGGAGTTTATCGAGTACCATGGTGCGTATTTCTTGGCGCACCACTTGGCCACAACGAAAGCCAACACGTTCTCGTATATAGGTGACAATTGCACGTAAGACGAAAACGCAAATCAGAAGAATAAAGGGAGTTAATAGCTGTTCTCGAGGAACGTTATCCATAATCAATGCTTGTAAGATAACAGCTAAGAACCAGGCTTGAGCAATAATCAGTAATCCGCTCAAAATACCTAGTAACATAGAGATCCGCAACCAGCGCTTGGCAGGGGCACTGTGTTGTTTTAACCAACGTACCAATTCAGTCTGTCTTGATTTATCCATAATGATTTAGTTAGCAGGTGTAGTTTTAATGTCATTGAGTATAGTTAGGAAATACCAACCTAACGTTGCTTTTACCATGCGCTATATTGCAGCTGGACTATTTTATACCGCATGAGAACGATAATTTTTTGATCTGGTAACGCAATTGGTGGTTATAAGGAAATCTGCGTTTTTGATCTTACCCATAAATTCGGGTACTAGGGTACATCATAACAGTTTCACCACGATATGTTACATAATAAAAGTGGGTTATTTACGGTGAGTTGTGTTTTGTTATTAAATTGTTTTGTAAAGGTAAATTTAATATTTCAGTAAGGTTTGGAATGTAATAATCTTGAGATGTTACTGTATTTTTACGTAATGAAAAGGTGACTTAACAAAGAAATGTTAAGCCACCTGCATTTTTAATTAGTATTAAGAAGTGGGGTCTATCATTAACCATTCTTTGGGTTTTAGTTTAAAGTTTCCTTTTAATAAATTATCCCAAGCCTGATCTTTTTCTTGCATGCTATTAAATGTGCGAGTTTGCGTATCCATTAACTCCCAGGTCTGTTCCGTTTGTTGCCATATATTGCAATCAATACTCGAACTACTTGGGTAGGAATAGCACATAACTACATCATTTTGGTTGTTTTGGTTTACATCGGCCATAAAGCCCACACATGGGTATGGGTCATATTGTGAAGTGCAATACCACGCACTGCTAACATTTTCTCCGAGATCGAACCAGCTGTCTGGTATTGTGGGGCTATTTTGAGCCTGAATTAATACTGATTTCAGTGGTTTGCGCTGTTCTTCTTCATAAGGGCTAGTTTGGAATAGTTTTTGATATTCAGGGTTGTTATTGAGTTGCTCAAAAGCCTGTTGCCCTTTTTCACCTAATTGTTTTAAGTCATAAGCTAGCGAGCTATTGACTTTAATTTTGCCATTTTCAACGCCAGCAAGAATACTGTTTAGTGTGATACGTTTAAAATCAGCAATAGGGCTGTTAGTGACCAATATAATGGCAATTAGAGACAAGACCCCCGCTTTATTGATAAACCCTAAATAGGACATCCAAGCTGATCTTTTATAAATAATGGCAATGCTGTAAGCAAAAACCAATACAAATAGGAATAAGGCAATAGTAAATGCATACAGGCGTTCAACACTCCAACTATACTGGTTAACTCGAACCAAAATGCCATAGAGAGAAAGCACTGAAAATGCATTGAGTAGAATAATGCTAATTAAGACAAAACCATTTAAACCTGTACGGTATTGATATTGGCTCGTGCCATCGCCATACACAAAATTGATAAAAATGAGATTTAAAATTAAAAACCATAGCATCACGGCGGAGCCTAATTCCGAGTAGCTTAAACCTGAAAAGTAGGAAACAACAAAACCACCTAAGAAAATAACGGCAACTATATTTAAGAGAGGTAAGAAAAAACGAGCAATAAAGCTAGCAAAATTACTGAGCTGTACATTTAGTGTTGCCCGTAAAAAAACTAAACTTACATTGAAGCCAAGTGCAAAGCTCACCCAGTAGATAACGTCGTTATCAAGAGCCTCACTCAAAAAATTAAGGTTAACAATATCAAATAGGAAACTGGCTATTTTTATGATTAAAGTTAGCAACCCACCGATAGCAGCAGCTAGAACACCTAAAAAGGTATTTTTAATATATAGCCCCATTAAGCAACCGTAATCGATTTTCCATGTTCTTGTTGCTTGCCACAGTTGCATCCAAGGAAGCATAAAAAAGAACAGGACGGTTAGGGTGATAAAGGCGAAGAATGGGTCTGTATCTGCAGGATTTTTAAAGTCTTGGGCATGCCAGTAATTGAGCCAGAAAATTAACCCAATAATAACGACGATGTTGAGATAAAAAATACCGGATTTTGCATTGGTAATTAGGTAACTTATTGCTGAAGGAACAAAAATAGCGAGCAAAATAGGCAGATATAGAGTGGTCGCGCTTAATTGGCTTTCTATACGGATGGCGTAATCAGTGGTGGCAGTGATGACGATGCCTTGCATCACGGCAAGTATGACAATAATAAAATAAGAATAACCGCGAATGGCATCACGTTCTAACTGTTGCCCCATACCTACACCCTATATTCGTAAATGTTATGTAAAAACAGTATAGGGAGTATTCGAGAAGTACAATATAAACTTGCTCTTAAAAATATATGTAAAACCAATAGTTAAGATGGATAATATCAGTAACAAAAAAGGCTTCAATTGAATAAACATTGAAGCCTATTTAAATCACAATAATTTATTGATTATTTAGATGCTAAGCCATCAAGATAACGCTCTGCATCTAAGGCTGCCATACAGCCTGTGCCCGCAGAGGTAATGGCTTGACGGTAGATGTGGTCCATGACATCACCGGCAGCGAACACACCTTCAACAGAGGTTTGGGTTGCATTGCCTTGGGTGCCTGATTGCACTTTAATATAACCGTTGTCTAAATCGAGTTGGCCTTCAAAAATGCCTGTATTTGGACTGTGGCCGATAGCAATAAATGCACCCATAACAGGGATATCTTCTGTTGCGTGTGTTTTAGTACACTCTAAGCGTACACCCGTTACTCCCATGTCATCACCTAAGACTTCATTTAATGTACGGTCGGTATGCAGGATAATATTACCGTTCTCAACTTTATCCATTAAACGGTTAATAAGGATTTTTTCCGCGCGGAAGCTATCACGGCGATGAATTAAATGGACTTCTGATGCAATATTAGAAAG
Organism: Providencia sp. PROV174; assembly: GCF_028480685.1. Taxonomy (NCBI): domain Bacteria; kingdom Pseudomonadati; phylum Pseudomonadota; class Gammaproteobacteria; order Enterobacterales; family Morganellaceae; genus Providencia; species Providencia sp. PROV174. Next base: position 3,951 of record NZ_JAMPOT010000010.1, on the reverse strand, counting down.
GTACAACGCTTCTTCTACTGCAGTGTTTCCACCACCAACGACAGCCACTTTTTGATTGCGATAGAAGAAACCATCACAGGTTGCACAAGCTGAAACGCCACGGCCTTTGAACGCTTCTTCTGAAGGCAGACCGATATAACGCGCGGAAGCGCCTGTCGCAATAATTAAAGCGTCACAGGTATATTCATTTTCATCGCCAATTAAACGGAAAGGGCGTTGTTTTAAGTCCACTTTTTGGATATGGTCAGAAATGATTTCAGTATCAAATTTTGACGCGTGCTCATGCATGCGTTCCATAAGCCCTGGACCGGTTAAACCTTCTGGGTCACCAGGCCAGTTTTCAACTTCAGTTGTGGTGGTCAATTGACCGCCTTTTTCCACCCCAGTAATCAATGCTGGGTTTAAGTTTGCACGTGCAGCATAGACAGCCGCAGTATAGCCTGCTGGGCCAGAACCAAGAATGATTAACTTGCGATGTGTTGTTGTGCTCATGAATTCCTCTTTAATCTAAAAAGCATTTATCAGATTGTAGGAGAAATAAGAGGCTAACAAAAGTGGTTTAAGTGCGACTTAGTTTCATTTGGCTTATTTCATCAATAGGTAAAACCGACAAAATGTAAAAAAATGTGACAAAAAGTTGCTTGTGTCACGCATCACAATTTTTAGGAATTATCTTGAATTAAGGCTGCGAAACGTTTTACTGGAAAAAAAAGCGAAATCTTGTACTGATTTTTATTCATTTGCTTTGACAATCGGCTGCGCATTTGCGAAAACATCAGTGTAAGAGTTAATTATCTAGCGGATCAATGGAAATGGCGCATTTTTGTTCTCACTGGAAAATTAACTTTACACTACTTACAAATTTAAAATACAAGTAAAAATTGTGGGTGATAATTACATTCACACTAACTTCAGCATTACGAATAAAATTTGCTCCTGAACACGAATTCCTAAATAAAAAAGGTGGCGGCTAAGGTGCTTATTTTTAGATGTAGAAAATAACAATTAGAGAAAGAGAGATAAAGAGATGATTGACAATAAAAAGCGTCCAGGCAAAGACCTTGACCGTATCGACAGGAATATATTAAACGAGTTACAAAAAGACGGGCGAATTTCTAACGTAGAATTATCTAAACGAGTTGGTTTATCCCCAACACCTTGTTTAGAGCGTGTGCGTCGTCTTGAGAGACAAGGATTTATCTCTGGCTATACGGCGTTATTAAACCCACACTACTTAGATGCATCTTTACTCGTGTTTGTTGAAATTACACTCAACCGCGGTGCAGCTGATGTGTTTGAGCAATTCAATACTGCAGTTCAAAAACTGGAAGAAATTCAGGAATGCCACTTGGTTTCTGGTGACTTTGACTACCTGTTGAAAACGCGTGTGCCAGATATGTCCGCATATCGTAAACTGTTAGGTGAAACTCTGTTACGTTTACCAGGCGTGAACGACACTCGCACCTATGTAGTTATGGAAGAAGTTAAACAAAGCAACCGCTTAGTGATCAAAACTCGCTAATCATAGCTTTTTAACCTCGCTTCAGCACAGCATTTCAGCTTTGTTGCCGCACTGCAGTTTCAACGCTGAGTTTACTCAGCGTTGTTCCGTTTTCTCACCTCATTTGCAGCTAGATAAAAACGTAATATCTCTCCTTTAAAAGGCATTGTCTGACCGTAATCCAAGTCTTTCTGTGTTATTTTGCAAAGATTACTTAGCAATTGATAAATTTTATTTCCAATTTATTGATTCTAAAGCTATAAATATTTAGGACTTTTGATGAGAAATAGAAATTGAATCGTCATACATTAGATGGAATACTGCATCTTAGCGTTTTCATAATGTCCTGATTTACCTTAGATGTTGTAAAGCAGGCAGAGTCAGGCGTTTAATGGTAGAATAAACCTAGGTTAGTCAAGAACATCAGTTAGCAAAGAAACAATAATGAGCCAAGAATATACAGAAGATAAACACATCAAATTTAAAAAACTAAGTAGCGGAAGACGGCTATTAGAGGTTATTTTGCTCGCAATATGCTTGAGCGCACTCTTCTTAATGGTGGCTTTATTGAGCTTCAGCCCTTCAGATCCAAGCTGGTCACAGACAACTTGGAATGCCCCAGTGAAAAATTTAGGGGGGAGTGTTGGTTCATGGAGCGCTGATATCCTTTTCTCTGCTTTTGGTATTCTTGCATTTGCTATTCCTCCCTTATTACTTCTAGGGTGCTGGGCGATTTTCCAATACGAAAGTCAGCGCCGATATATTGACTTTTTCTCTTTATCATTAAGATTAATTGGTGGTTTAGCACTTATTTTATCCTCTTGTGGGCTCGCGGCTCTCAATTTTGATGACTTACCTAACTTCGCCTCTGGTGGTGTGATTGGCAGTGTATTTAGCAGTGCAATTATGCCGTGGTTCAATTCATTAGGTGCTACGTTAGCATTGCTATTTTTATGGGCAATAAGCTTTACCCTGTTTACTGGGTGGTCATGGCTTACAATAGCAGAAAAAATTGGTGCGGCTGTGCTTCTCCCAATTACGTTGCTGACAAATCGAGCTAGGGGAGATGATTTAGATAACTATGATTATGACGTTGAAGAGACTGAAGGGGCTTTACAGCGTGCGCAAGAAGCTGAGCACAGGGCTAATGACGATCTAGAAAATATTGATGCGGATGATATTTTATTTTCTGCTCCCACAGTGGCTGAATTAGTCACTGAAATCGTTCCAACAACAGAAAAAACGACGAATGAAACGATTACTGCGACAGAAAACTCAATCCCATTAGCGAATCAAAGCGTATCTGAGCAAGTTCCAGTACCGACCTTCTCGGCAGTGGATGAGCCGAGCACTTATCATTTTGAAGTACCTGAAGATTACCAGCCTAAGCTGGGTGCTGGTTTTGATATAACATCTGATACCGTTAATGAGCCGTTAGTTCAAGCGTCGCCATATGTTGCACCAGAAGAACAGCTGTTTAGTGTTCAACATCATCAACAAACAGAACCACAGAAACAAGGTAATACCGCTTACCAAGAGTATTCAGATAAACAAAAAACGCCTGTTCAGCAAGCTGCTTTTGAACCACAAACTCACTCAGCTCCACCACTTGACGCTGCAAATATAACGCAAAGTGTTATTCCTTCATCAGTCATTGAAAGGGGCTCTAACCCTGCGGCATTAGCAGCTGCGGGTATTTCAGTGGCTGCGCTGGAACGTCATGCTCAGGTTAAACAAAATATGGAACCAGAGCTTCCACGGCCAAACCCTGTTCGCTTACCGACTCGTCGTGAGTTATATGGTATTCGCATTCCATCGTTACGTGATGCAGAACTACAACGGCGTGAAGAAGAAGCCTCTAAGCGTGAGCAGATATATCAGCAGTGGTCTGCGAGTGAGTCTGAGCAACTTGAAACTGATGATGAAGCACAACAAGGTGAATTACTACGAGCGCAGTTTTTAGAGCAGCAACGTGAACGTTATGGTGAAGTTGATGAAACGGATTATGAAGCTCCGTTGAATAACGTACATTCAGATGAGGAACCATTGCAAGATGAGCCAATAACAGAAAGCAAAATCAGCTCATTTACACAGCCAGAAATTGAACACCGTTGGGCGTCGGCTTCGCAATTGTCTAATAATACACATACAATTCCAGAGCCTGAGGAGATTACGCCAATCGTGGATAATGGCTATCAACCTCAGTTCACGCAAGAGTATTCTCCGCAAGTACAAGAGGACTTTGAACCTAGGATTGATTTAAGAAAAGAGTTTTCTGTACTGGATAGTTTTACCCCTATTGATGACTTGGTTGATAACGAGCCGGCTGACCCATTATTTATGCCGTCATTTAGTGCGTCTTCTGTTCCACCTGCGGCTTCGCAAAATAATATTGATAATATTGCTAAAGGGCTTGGCAACCCACAATCGGTAACACAAACTTTTGCACA